>JANPIA010000541.1:0-17120 GCA_031424735.1 Segetibacter sp. | reverse complement strand
CCATATGGAAGTAAAGACGAAAAACAACAAATAATCTTACGGAAGCGATCTCCGTTAAAGTTAATGATGTACCCTGTGTGGGATACCTTGGCAAACACGGCGCCCGTAATTTTGTAAAATGGTGCATAACAGGATTGAATACGCGATTATGCAACTGATCAGCGAAGCATACGACCTGCTGCATGATGGAATGGGATTGAACAATGATGAGCTGGCAGCATTATTCGATAAATGGAATGAGGGCGACCTGACTTCCTACCTCGTGGAAATAACAGCAAAATTTTTCAAGGTTAACGATGAAAAAACCGGGAACAGGTTGGTTGATATCATCCTTGATAAAGCGGGCTCAAAAGATACCGGCAAATGGACGTCGCAGGAGGCTCTTGATCTGGGTGTTCCCATTTCAAATATAGACACGGCTGTTATGCCGAAAGAGGTTAAGGCATGTAGAGGCGGCTGTATCATCCGGTCTTCGATGCTGGATATTTTTAGCCAGGCTTATGAACAAGATCCTTCAAGAGCAAATTTGTTGTTAGACAGCAACGTTGCATCTATCCTGCAGTCAAAGGTTGACGGTCTCCGTCAGGCTGTAAGCGTTTCCGCGCAAAACGGGTCTCCCAGCGGACCCTTTATGTCGTCGCTGAATTATTACGATGCATACCTAAGTTACAGGATGCCAACGAACTTAATCCAGGCGCAACGTGATTACTTCGGATCACATACTTATCAGCGGGTAGATGGTTCAGAACTTTTTTCTATACGGAATGGATGAGCAATAAAGCAAATGGTTAAATACCCATTACAAAACCAAAAAAGATAGGCTATAGCAACAATAGTACAAATGTGCGTCCACGCAGCTTTGTTCGTAACAATTTCTAGATTCTTTATTACAGTTACTTCAATAGATGACATAAATCTCATTTGCTTACTTTTGGCTGTTACATAGTAAGAGCTAATAGGCAAAGCATGCAGACAGTTAGGGCATTTGATGAAAGGCGGTTATTGCAGCAGGTTGCCGAAGGCGATGAGAAAGCTTTTGCTATGTTAGTCGAACAGAAGTGGAATAATATATACGCTCAAGCCCTTACCTATGTTAAATCTACCCACCATGCACAGGACATAGTTCAGGAAGTATTTTTAAAGGTGTGGGAGAAAAGACAAACACTTATAGAACTTGAGCGGTTCGACTCATACTTGTTCATTATTGCCCGAAACTATATTATCAGTGAGTTGCGAAAAAAAATAACAGTACCAATTGGTGATAAATTAATAGAAAGTTTCGAAGAAGAATCTAAAGCGCCAGATAGAATACTTGTGCATAAGCAACTTACAGAACTTGTAGAAAGGGCAATGCAATTGTTACCCCCACAGCAAAAAATCACTATTAAATTAAGTCGTGAAGAAGGTTTATCGCATGAGGAGATTGCGAAGCATATGGAATTATCGAAAGAGACAGTTAAGAAACATATATGCAGGGCACTCAACTTTCTCAGAACCTACGTTAGAACTCATTCGGAATTGACAATCATCTTTATAATGATATTCAATCGGCTATCAGTAACTTTTTGCCAATAACCAATGTTGAGTACCCCTATTTATTCACTTATGCGTCTTTAATAAAGTAGAAGATTGAAGTTCCCCAAGGATAGAACTAAAAACTATGAATAACAGAAGCATAGAAGATTTGTTGGCTAAATATTTGACCGGCTCAATTAGTGACCGGGAAAGGAGCTTACTAAGTGAGATGCTAAACGAACCTCGCTATCAGAAACAGTTGGAGGAAATTATTGGAAAAGAACTGGAAGAGCGTGCCTTTGAAGGAAAGGAGTATCCACAGATATTAGCATCGATACAGGATAACCTGACGAGGAAGATTAATGCGGAAAAAAAGCCAGCAAAAGCAATTTCATTTTTTATTCAAAGAACGGCTGTTGCTGCGGTTTTTGTTTTACTAGCAGGAGCGGGTGCCTATTGGTTATATACTTCCAAAAATAATGCGAACCCGGGGGTAGTGCTTAAGACGGATAAGGATCAGGACCCTTTAGTTCCGGGCGGCAATAGAGCCATTTTAAAACTATCAGATGGTACGGAAATTTTCTTGGATAAGGCAGGGGCAGGAACTATAGCCCAACAAGGAAAGGCGAAAATAGTTAAGGTGAGTGAGGGATTATTATCGTACGGTTTAATAAACGATAGATCTACAGAAGTACTATACAATACCATTACAACTCCTAAAGGTGGACTGTACCAGCTTATGTTAGCGGACGGTTCAAAAGTATGGTTGAACGCAGCATCAAGTTTGCGATTTCCTGCTTTTTTCAATGGTAAAGAGAGAGTAGTAGAGCTTACAGGTGAAGGGTATTTTGAGGTCGCCAAAAATGCAGCGCCTTTTCACGTTAAAGTAAATGACGTTGGTATTCAGGTACTCGGAACCCATTTTAACGTGAATGGATACGAAGATGAACCCTCGCTGAATATTACGTTATTGGAGGGTAGTGTAAAACTGACAAACGGCTTGCAAAACAGTTTTCTAAAACCAGGTCAGCAAGCATCTGTAACCAAAACTGGAGAGATGCCAGTGGTGACCCAGGTAGATGCAGAAAGAATGGTAGCGTGGACGAACGGAATTTTTGATTTTAAAAATACCGACATCAAAACGATTTTGAGAGAAGCTGCCCGGTGGTACAATGTTCAGTTTAAATATGACGAAGTACTCTCCACAACTTTTTCAGGGCAAATTTCCAGAAATGTAAATGTTTCCCAATTGTTGAAAATTCTTGAATTGACGGGGAAGGTGCATTTTGATATTAATGGGCGAACCATTATTGTTAAACCATAACCGGGAGCTTTAGTGCTGCAAGCCCGACAATTATTACAGAGATGACGGTTGTTAATCCCTCATAACATCAAATTTATCCCTTAGTTTGCTTATGCAGAGCAGCGGAAGTGTTGTTCGCAAAGTCCTTTCCTGAATAAAGAGGATGAAAATCCGGATAAGATGAGGTTAACTGTGTTTCTGATTATGATGGCTTGTTTTTCCGGGGCATTAAGGTCAGGTGCCCAAACCATTTCATTGAATGAAAAAAATACCCCTCTTGAAAAAGTTCTCAAAGAAATAACCCGGCAAACAGGTTTTTTATTTTTTTATGCCGACGGACTTTTAACTAAAAAGGACAAGGTATCAATCACAACAAACAATGCTTCCTTAGTACAGGTGCTTAACTTGTGCTTTTCAAACTTCCCGCTTAGCTATTCTATCATTGATAAAACGATTGTTGTAAAAGAAGCAATTGGCAATAAAATTATTTCTCCCACTAACAATTCTAATAAATCGCCCGCAATACTTGTTGCAGGTAAAGTCACCAATGTAAACGGCGCTCCACTTGCTTCAACCACCATAATGGAAAAGGGAACAAAAAATGCGACGGTAGCAACAGACGACGGAAGTTTTGCCATCGCTGTTTCTCACCCCGCGGCAATTTTAATTTTTTCGTACGTTGATAAAGAAACGCAGGAGATTGCTATTAGCAATCGGAGTTACTTAAGAGTAACGCTTAATGATTTGCAATTCAAAATGGGTGATGTTGTAGTAATTGGATATGAACTTATACGACCAAAAGAGATGATGGCTTCGGCTTCTTCGGTTCGTGCAAAGGATGTGAAAGATAACCCCCTAAATTCTTTGGCTGAAGTCATCCAGGGAAAATTGGCTGGCGTTCAAATCAGCCTTTCTGAAGGTGCCCCGGGTGCCGATGCAACAATTAATATAAGGGGGCGTAATTCTATTACCGGTGATGGCAGCCCGTTATATATTGTAGACGGTGTACCCGTTGAAAATGCATTGAATGTTCTCAATCCACAGGATATTGAATCGATCTATGTATTAAAAGATGCTGCTTCAACAGCGATTTACGGTGCAAGGGGTGCCAATGGAGTTGTGGCAATTACTACAAAAGGAGGAAGAAATACGAATGGCAAAACCGAAGTTACTTACAATGCATATTTTGGTGTTCAGCAATTGCCGGGAAAACTAGATATGATGAGCCCCTATGACTTTGTTTTATACCAATGGGAAAGGGCTTTATGGAGGTTTGATACTTCGGTAATAAGTCGTTACACCGGCAACATGAGCAACTTTGATACTATTAAAAACGCTTATGGGAGGCTTCCGGGGTACGACTGGCAGGAGAAAACAATGGGTAGAAATGCCTTGCAGTTTTCACACAACCTTAGTTTATCAGGCGGTAATAATACTAACACCTACCATCTCAGTATAGCTAATAACAAACAGGAAGGAGTTTTGATTAATTCTGATTACGAACGTAAATCAGTGAACTTTAAGTTTGACCATAAATCAATTGACAAATTTCGCTTCGGATTTAATTTCCGGTACACGGATCAGCGTGTAAACGGTGCTGGTACTTCCGATGTAGGAAGCGGAAGTTTTAACAGGTTGCGCCAGTACACCCGTTACCGACCTTTCTTATTAGAAAATCAGAATGAAGACGAATACGATTCAAACCTCGACCTTAATAATTCTGCAAATGGGTTTAATATTTTAAACCCCCTTCTCCTGTCTGAGGCAGAGGTGCGAAGAAGGTATAATACAGTAATGAACATGAACGGTTACATTCAATATTTCCTTACTAAAAACCTTCATTTACGAACAACTTTGGGATACGATTTGAATAGGGCTGATAACAAATCGTTTGACGATACAATTACTATTGTTTCAAAAATAAATCAAAAGCAACCCCTCGTTAATTTAAGTAATAGTATCACAAAAACATTTGTTAACTCAAATGTGTTTACCTATTCAAATCCCGGACTTCTCAAAAGTAAACATGCGTTGTCAGTACTTTTAGGACAGGAGATTCAACAGATAGTGGTCAATAGTTTTGCACAGGAAATTCGTTATTTCCCGGTGGGCATTACCGCTGACAAAGCTTTCAATAATCTTCAGTTAGCTGCCTCATCTGTCAATCCGTTTACTCAACCAACTCCCGTTTCCGCAGCAGTACCTACCACCATCGCCTCTTTTTTTTCAACCTTAGATTATAACTACAACAAAAAGTATTTACTGAAGTTTACGATACGTGCAGATGGTACTTCCATTTTTTCGCCGGCGACTAGGTGGGGGTATTTCCCCTCAGCTTCATTTGCCTGGCGGATAAGTAATGAGAAGTTCTTCAGGAGTGTGAATGCAATTAATAACCTTAAGTTGCGGGTTTCCTATGGTACTTCCGGTAATAACCGTATCGATCCGTTTTCGTACAGAACTACTTTTGGTTCGCCTTCCAATGGTGGTTATGGTTTAAACAATATTTTAAACGGCGTGTTTATTCCCAATAATCTAGGTAACGAACAGTTACGGTGGGAAAGAATTATTTCTAAAAACATTGGTTTAGATGCTGATTTGTTTAATAACAAATTGAATATTACCATTGATGCCTATTCAAATAAATCAGTTGATCTTTTATTAAATAATGCCATCCCCACTCCAAGTGGTTATACCAGCCAGTTTCAGAATATTGGCGCTACCCGTAACAAAGGGATTGAACTACAACTTTCTGCGACCATTATCCGCTGGAACAACTTTAGCTGGAATTCTAATTTCAATATTGCTTTTAATAATAATAAAGTAACCTCATTAGGAAATAATCAAAAGATATTACGAAGTTCCGGTTGGTTTAGCCCTTTAAACTTTCCCGCCGATTATATTTTGCAGGTAGGCAGAGAGACAGGTTTGATGTATGGCTTTATCAACGATGGTTTTTTTACTGTAGATGATTTTCATGTGAAGCCTTATTTAAATCCCTTTTATCCACAATATACTTTTGAGTACACATTAAAGGCTGGCATTGTTAACCCTGGTAAAGTTTTAAACGAACCTGTTCAGCCGGGCTCACCAAAATTTAAAGACATTAACGGAGATGGCATTGTGGATTTGGATAACGACAGGGTGATCATAGGTAATGGGCAACCGAAATTCATAGGGGGTGTAACACAAAACTTTTCCTATAAAAATTTTGACCTGAGCTTATTCTTAAATTACTCATTCGGCAACGATATATATAATGCCAACAAACTGGAATTCAGCAATGCGGTGGGTAACGATATTAACCTGCTTTCTATAATGAACGATCGCTGGAAAATGATCGATGCAAACGGCAGGTCCATCCAGGCTGTAATTGCCAATACTGTTGTTGGTGCCGATCCCAACATCTTAGCCGAAGCAAACGCAAATGCTAAAATTTGGTTCCCATCCACGGGTATCATCGGTTTTGCCTCCCAAAAGTTTGCGATAGAAAATGGTTCTTTTGTTCGTGTAAACAATGTAACTCTTGGGTACAACCTGCCCAACACCTTATTATCCAGGTTTAAGATTAGTAACCTACGGTTTTATGTTACTGCAAACAATCCTTATATTTTTACAAAATACACCGGCTACGACCCCGATGTAAATACACGCAGAAGAGATGCTACCACCGTTGGTGTGGATTATTCAGCTTATCCTAAAGCACGAACATTTGTTACTGGCGTAAACTTATCTTTTTAATACCCGGTTGCTTGCAAAGGCTTACTATTACTTTATACCGCTGCCTGCCCAGTAGAAGTGCTTTTTCTATTCCGTTTTTGCGAAAACCTTTTTAGTATAGAGAGATTAAATATAGTTAGCAGCATTCGTTGCCGAATACTCCTTTGAAGCGATTCTTGAAACCTTTAATTGCCATGTTTTACTCTTAATTCAGTTTGCTTCTTCCTCATTGTATGAGATATGGAGGAACGCACAAGTGGATTAATATAACAGGGTTTCGGTACAGCATCAAACATACAACAAAGTTCATCACCGTAATGATGTTCATTACATAATTACCTTCTCAGTATTTCATCTTATTAAGGTTTTAGTTTTTGTAAAAAAAACTATTAGTTTAAGTACCCCCTTTTTTCGGATAGTGCGTCTTTATAGATGCATATGAAAACGATTGGTGCTATTTCAATAAACTTCAAAAATGTGAAGTCTTTCAACGGCTTCCGTTTTATCCACTGCGATAGGATAAATAGCTACTGTCTCCATAGTATGTTTTCCAGGGAGTCTACCTGCTATTTCACAAGGTTCTCCATCATCATTGCCACAAAAACAATTATTACAATAGTCCTCCTAAATTTCAACACCTTGTTATTATGAAAAAACTTCTGCTATTTGCTTTATTAATTCCGTTGGGCATCCTGTATGCTACAGGTCAAACCATTCAAATCAAAGGGCGGGTAATTGATGACAGTACCTCGGCAGGCTTGCCTAACGTATCCATTACAGTTGTTGAAACTAAACGGGGTACCAGTACGGATAGTGAGGGCAACTTCAGTTTAACTGTAACCGGGAGAAAGTCAATTTCACTTATTTTTTCTTCAATTGGTTATCGCTCCCAAACAATTTCTACAAACGGTGTAGCCCCTGTTACGGTTACGTTACATAAAGAAGTAGCTATTGCCGGCGATGAAATTATAGTGATCGGCTATCAAAGTGTTCGTAAAAGAGACTTATTAGCCTCCTCTTCTACTGTATCAGCTAAAGATTTAAAAGACGTTCCACTGAATAATGCTGCAGAAGCCTTACAGGGTAAACTGGCTGGCGTACAAATCACCATGTCTGAAGGAGCCCCAGGTGCCGACGCTGTTATCAATATTCGCGGCCGTGGTTCTATAACCCAGAGCTCTGAACCATTGTATGTAGTGGATGGAATTCCTACAGATAATGCTCTTTCTATTTTAAATCCACAGGATATAGAGTCGTTGAATGTATTGAAGGATGCTGCATCTACGGCAATCTATGGTTCCAGGGGGGCTAATGGCGTTGTAGTAATTACTACCAAAGGTGGCAGAAACACCAATGGAAAAACAATTGTTTCATACAATATGTATTATGGCGTTCAAAAGCTGGCCCAAAAAATGGATATGTTTGATGCCTACGATTTTGTGCGTTACCAGTATGAACGTGCGTGGTGGCTGGGCGACACTGCAGGTTCTGTAAAAAAATATATTCGCATACCTACAAACTGGGATACGGTTGCTTCGTATAAAAATAACCCGGGGTTTGACTGGCAGGAGAGAACGATGGGCCGAAACGCACTTCAATCGTCTCATAACGTAAGTTTATCTGGGGGAAATGCTAATACCACGTACAACTTAAGTCTTACAGCAAATAAGCAGCAGGGCGTTCTTATCAACTCAGACCTGGAAAGGAAAAACCTGAATTTTAAGCTTGACCAAAAGGCAAGCAACCGGTTTAGGTTTGGGTTTAATGTACGCTATACCGATCAGTTAATTAGAGGTGCCGGAACTTCGGATGCTGGAGGTGCAGGTTCAAACAGGTTAAGGCAGTTTACAAGGTACAAACCTTTAATTATGCCTGGCGAGGAGGAAGATTCTTATGATCCTGATTTAGATCTTAATAATGCCGGTAATGGGTTCAACATATTAAACCCAATTTTGTTAGCGAATGCTGAAACAAGGCGGCGGTATAACACCCAGTTCAACATGAACGCCTACGCGCAATTTACCATTCTGCCTAACCTGTCTTTCCGAACTACGGCAGCTTACAATATTAACCGTACCCGGAACCAGTCTTTCGATGACACGCTTACGAATAATGCAAAGTCGAACAACAAGCAACCTTTAGTTTTAATGAACAATTTTGAAGGTGTACAGCTAACTAATTCAAATGTGTTAACCTATACAAATACCTCTCTTTTCAAAACCAAAAATAGCCTCAATGTTTTGTTAGGGCAGGAAGTTCAGAAAACAACTAACACGAGTGCTATCCAGGATGTAAAGTATTTTCCAATAGGTATCACGCCCGATAAAGCATTTAACAACTTGCAACTGGCAGCTGCATCCACCACGGCATTTCCTCAGCCATTGCCAAGCTCTTCACGTGTTCCTACCGCTTTGGCTTCTTTCTTTTCAACAATGGATTATAATTACGATCAGCGCTACTTTGCAAAGTTTACAATACGGGCAGATGGTACCTCTATTTTTGGTGAAAACAACAGGTGGGGTTATTTTCCATCAGGCGCTTTATCGTGGAGAATAAGCCGGGAGAAATTTTTCTCCAGCCAACTGGTAAATGATTTAAGGCTACGGTTGTCTTATGGAACTTCTGGTAACAACCGGATCACTCCATTCTCTTACAGAACACAGTACACTGCACCTTCAAATGGTGGTTATGGTTTAAACGGTGCCCTCATCGGTATTTTCAATCCGGCTAACTTAGGCAACGAAAACTTGAAGTGGGAAAGCCAGGTGGCCCAAAACGTGGGATTAGATATTTCGTTGTGGAAAAGCAGGGTAACCATTACCCTTGACGCCTATGCAAACAAGTCGAGCGAATTATTGCTTAATCAAACAATTCCTTCGTCAACCGGTTATACCACCCAGTTCCAAAACATTGGTTCAACCCAAAACAAGGGTATGGAAGCACAAATTTCCGCTACCATTATCAACAAAAAGGATTTCACTTACACTGCTAATTTCAATATTTCTTTCAATAAAAATAAGATTACTTCACTGGGTCCCAACAAACAAATTCTTCGTAATTCAGGTTGGTTTAGCGGATCAAACTTTCCTGCAGACTATTTGTTAAAAGTAGGTGAAGAGGTGGGTGCGATGTATGGCTATATCAATGATGGTTTTTATACCTTAAATGATTTTACTTCTGCTCCTTTTTCCAATGCTAACTATCCTTTATATAATACGGCATACACACTTAACCCAAAAGTTGTTACCAATGCTGCGGTGTTGGCTAATCCTTTGCAACCAGGGTCTCCAAAATATAAAGATTTAAATGGCGATGGTAAAATAGATCCTGATAACGATAGAACAATTATTGGTCATGCTCAACCCAAATTTTTTGGGGGATTAAGTCAAATATTTAATTACAAAGCTTTTGATCTTAGCATATTCGCCAATTTTGTTGTTGGACACGAGGTATTCAATGCAAACAAGCTTGAATATTCAAGTGCCTATGGTTCTGAAGTAAATTTGCTTAAGATTAGTAATGGACGGTGGAAAGTGATTGATGATAATGGTAAATCACTCCAGAGAGCGGTAACTATATCAGGCGTTCAATATATACTTGGTGCGGACTCCGCCACTATTTCCGGGGTAAATCAAAATGCTAACATCTGGTTTCCTTCAACAAGTATAAACGGTTTTTATTCTCAAAGTTATGCGGTTGAAAATGCTTCGTACCTTAGGATTAACAACATCACGCTTGGTTATAACTTACCTAAAAAGTTTTTATCAAAAGTGAAAATGACCAATTTCAGAATTTATGCTACGGTTAATAACGTTGCTACAATTACAGGATATACCGGTTACGATCCGGATGCAAGCACTCGTCGTTCCGATCCAACAACACCTGGTGTTGATTATGCCGCCTATCCACGGGCACGAACGTATGTTGCAGGAATCAATGTTACCTTTTAATCAAAATTCATCTTCTTAAATTTTATAAAATGAAACGTAATAATATCACAGTGCCGGTAATAGCTTCCCTGCTAATTATGGCGTGTACCGCGTTTATATCCTGCAAAAAGTTTCTGTCTCCTGAAGCGGTATCTTCTTTTGATACTGAATATGTTTTTGACAATATCGCCAATGCCCGCAAAGCATTATTGGGCGCCTATGGTTCAATGACCGGCGACTTTGGTTATGGCATTCGCATCAGTGGTTATTGGGCTTATGATAGTGATGAAATGCAAAAAGGAACCAACCCCCCAACAACCGATGAGGGACAACTCCTGGCGAAATATTTGAGTATTCCGGGAAACCTGAATATCACCAATCCCTTCAATCAAATGTTCCAGGGTGTTGAACGGGCAAACCTGTGTATTTACAACATTCCAAAAATGGCTTTATATACCAGTGGCAATGCCTCCCAGCAAGCCCAGCTTAAAAGAATGCGTGGTGAAGCGTTAGTTTTGAGAGCTCAATACTTATATGAACTTAGTCGCAATTTTGGAGATATACCTGCACAATGGCAGCCATCACAATATGAGCCAACATTGTTTAAATCCCGCACCAGCCGCGATACGATCTATGATCACTTATTAGCTGATTTAGCAGAAGCCCAACAATTAATGCCATGGAGGTTGGAGGTAACTTCTATTGGTGATAATCTAGACCAACGATTTACAAAAGGAACCGCCAAAGCTTTGCGCGCAAAAATTGCTTTAACAAGAGGTGGATATGCTTTGCCTGTAACTGGTGGTGCTTTAGTACGTCCTTCAAACTATTTGGATTATTACAAAATTGCTCACGACGAGTGTGCCGATATCATTGCAAATCCATCGCAACATTCTTTGTTCCCATCGTACAAAGGGCTGTTTAAAGATTATTTGCTTGCCCACAATTTAAACGACCCTTCCGGCGAGTTTATAATGGTAGCATCCATGGCTGCAGGTAACAATGCTGATAGTAAATTGGGAATTCAAAACGGTACCCGGATTAACGGTACAGGTGGACTTTCGGTGGCTGTTTTACCTACTTATTTCTATATGTTTGATTCAACTGATATAAGAAGAGACATTACCTGCGTTCCCTACGAAGTTATTTTTGACACCATCAAACAGGGTCACGCAATTAACGCGATACACGATGGTAAGTTCAGGCGCGAGTGGGTATCAAATCCGGGCTATGTTTTCAGTGGTGGAGTTAATACCAACAATTCAAACAGGCCTGCTATTAATAATGCATTGCAGAATATGCAGTTAAGTTGGCCACTTATCAGGTTTGCAGATGTTCTTTTATGGTTTGCCGAAACTGAAAATGAGATAAATGGTGGTGCTACCACGGCTGCAGTGGATGCTGTGAAAAGAATCAATTTAAGAGGTCATGGGGGTGCTTATACCGAAGTGGCTCCTGTAATTCCGACAAGCAAAGATGGATTCTTTAAGTTTTTAGTAAAGGAGAGAATGTTGGAGTTTGGTAATGAAGGGGTAAGAAAATATGATTTAATTCGCTGGAATTTACTTGCTGCCGCCATTGCAGAAACAAGAAACCGCCTGAATGCATGGGCTGCATCAACCACTACCACCAAACCTGCATTTGTACCTTATTCTTATATGGAAGATGGCCCCTTATATGCACGGGATGCAACACAATTACCCAGTTACCTGTACTTTGTAAACAGGCCCGTACGTTCTAACATTGATGACTTTAATCCTTTTCTGAATTCATTTTATAAGCCAAGTGCTACAACCGGTGCACCCACAGGCCAAACAAGAGTAAACTGGTGGATTGGGGGAAGCACACACCTAACATTCACGAATGCATTTGCAATGGGCTTTACCACCGGAAAAAGTGAGCTTATGCCAATACCGCAAACGCAACGGGATGTTAACCCTAACCTCACTCAAAACGCGGGCTACTAAAAATCTTTATGGTAAGCAATTCTTTGAAGTCCCTGTTGTTTCAGGCAGGGACTAATCAAAGTTTTTTTTGAAAATTGATAGTCGATAGAAATTCTATTCGTCCAGGTCTCGACTTCCAGCACTTAACTATTAATACCACGTTAATGAGTTTAAAAACTTTTGCGGTAGTTCTATCTACGTTCCTTATCAATGTCAATAACACCTTTGCTCAAACGCCATCAAAAACGGATTATAAGCTATGGTATGATCAGCCCTCATCCAATTGGAATGAAGCCTTGCCTATAGGAAATGGTAGACTTGCAGCAATGTTATTTGGAACATTGGAAAACGAGCGATTGCAATTAAATGAAGAAACAGTATGGGCGGGCGAACCGGGTAACAATATTATAGAAGGAACTTATGGTGATATACAGGAAATACGCAAGTTGCTTTTTGCAGGTAAGTATAAAGAAGCACAGGATTTATCCAACAAAACCTTTCCCCGACAGGCACCAAAGGATAATAATTACGGGATGCAATATCAACCTGTAGGTACTCTCAATATCCATTTTCCCGGGCACGGCATTGCTTCCAATTACTATCGTGATTTAGACATTCAGAATGCGGTTGCCTCGGTTTCTTATACCGTAAATGGAGTTGAATTTAAACGTGAAATGTTTGCTTCGTTAATAGATGGAGTGATCATCGTTCGTTTGACTGCCAATAAAGCAAATAGTATCAATTGTACTTTAAGTATAAACAGTCTTCATAAAACCAATCATGTTACAACCGAAAACAATAAAGTAATCCTTACCGGAAGAACGAGCGATGTGGATAATAAAAAAGGAAAAATAAATTTTGAAGCACAGGTTCAGTCAAAGATTGATGGTGGAAAACTTAAAAGCAATGATACCAGTATAACGATAACAGGCGCTAATGCAGCTACGTTTTATATAAGTATCGGAACCAATTACAAATCCTATAAAGATATTGGCGGCGATCCTACAACCAATGCTTTAAAATTTCTTACAACCGCTTTTGCTAAAAACTATGTTGTTGCAAAAGCTGATCATATCAGGCACTATAAAAAATATTTTGACCGGGTATCTATTGATCTTGGCAGTAACGAACAGGTAAAGAAATCCACCAACGTTCGGGTTGCTGAATTCAATACTATAAAAGACCCACAGTTAACAGCCCTCTACTTTCAATTTGGAAGGTATCTCATGATTTCCGGCTCACAGCCGGGCGGCCATCCTACTAATTTACAGGGCAAGTGGAACGATAGAATGAGTCCGCCATGGGATAGTAAGTACACGATCAACATTAATACTGAGATGAATTATTGGCCTGCTGAAGTAACAAACCTGAGTGAGCTGCACCAGCCTTTATTTGATCTTATTAAAGACCTCTCTGTTACCGGCAAAGAAAGCGCAGCAAAAATGTATGGTGCACGTGGATGGAATGCTCATCACAACACCGACCTGTGGAGAATAACAGGACCGGTAGACGGTGGTTTTTATGGAATGTGGCCAATGGGAGGAGCGTGGCTTACCCAACACATGTGGTATCATTATATGTACTCGGGCGATAAAGCGTTTTTAAAAGAAGTGTACCCCGTTTTAAAAGGAGCGGCAACATTTTATGTAGATGTATTGCAGGAAGAGCCAACCCATAAGTGGCTTGTTGTTGCTCCATCCATGTCTCCGGAAAACACCTATCAAAGTAGTGTAGGTATTACCGCCGGCACTACTATGGACAATCAATTGGTTTTTGATGTTTTCTCAAATGCTGTTAAAGCAGCGGAGGTGTTGAAAATAGACCACGCATTCGCGGATACGCTGAAACGAATGATAAAAAGACTTCCTCCAATGCAGGTTGGTCAATATGGTCAATTGCAGGAGTGGCTGCAGGATTGGGATAAACCCAATGATAAACACCGGCATATCTCTCACCTGTATGGTTTGTTTCCCAGCAACCAGGTTTCCCCTTATCGTAATCCTGAATTATTTGATGCTGCAAGAACTTCCCTGGTGAGCAGAGGTGATAAATCAACCGGCTGGTCTATGGGTTGGAAAGTAAACTGGTGGGCCAGATTACAGGATGGGAACAGGGCATATAAATTAATATCCGACCAGCTATCACCGGCCCCGGTAGAAACTTCCGGGCAAAACGGTGGCACCTATCCAAACTTATTTGATGCTCATCCTCCGTTTCAGATCGATGGTAATTTCGGTTGCACTTCAGGCATTGCCGAAATGCTGGTACAGTCTCATGATAGGGCAATACATATTCTTCCTGCACTGCCTGATGTTTGGCTTGATGGAAATGTAAAAGGACTGGTAACAAGGGGAGGTTTTGTGGTTAACATCAGTTGGAGGAATGGCAAGGTTAACACCATAAAGGTCTTCTCAAAACTTGGTGGCAATTGCAGAATACGAGTATATAACGAACTTAAGGCAACTGGCAATTTTATACTTACAAAAGCAAAAGGTACAAACGTGAACCAGTTATTTGCCGTTGCCGACATAAAACAGCCCTTGATTTCTGAAAAAGCTAAACTTAATGAACTGCAACTTAAAAACACTTATGAATATGATGTGTCCACAGCGGCAGGAAAAGAGTATTTGTTGAAAGCGCTGCACTAAATAAACACCGGGTCAGGCAAACGTGAAAAAATTGTTTTATGATTAAAAAATGTGCGGGGTTAATTTTATTATTCACTTCCGTTCTCGTACTCTCCTGTTCAAAAAAGCAGGGAGGTGTTATACCTGCACCTGCACCTGGCACCGGGCCTACCCCTGTTGTAGAAGCAGCATATGCTTTCCCCGGTGCAGAAGGTTTTGGAAGGGATGCAACGGGTGGACGTGGCGGCACTGTTATAGAAGTAACAAACCTGGACGACGCGGGAGCAGGCAGTTTCAGGGCGGCCGTATCAGCATCCGGTGCAAGAACAATTGTTTTTAAAGTGTCGGGCCGGATAATACTAAACAGTGCAATTAATATTCGGAATGGCAACCTCACTATTGCGGGTCAAACTGCTCCCGGCGATGGAATTTGCATTAGCAACAATACGGTTACTATAGATGCAGACAATGTTATTATTCGCTACATGCGCTTTCGTTTAGGCGATGAGGCTAAGGTGGAGAATGATGCACTTAATGGACGTAACCGGCAAAACATCATTATTGATCATTGTTCTCTCAGTTGGTCTGTTGATGAAACAGGCAGCTTCTATGATAACAAAAATTTTACGTTGCAATGGAGCATAATAAACGAAAGTTTATATGCTTCTGTTCATGGTAAAGGCAATCATGGTTATGGTGGTATATGGGGTGGTCAGGGAGCTTCTTTTCATCATAACCTACTATCAGACCATACTAATAGAAACCCCCGCTTTAACGGTAGTCGCTATTCCAAACAACCTGCTCTTGAGGTTGTTGATTTCCGTAATAACGTAATTTATAATTGGGGTAACAGTGTATATGGCGGCGAAGGCGGAAATGCCAACATGGTTAATAATTATTATAAGGCAGGACCAGCTACTACAAGCTCCACAGCCAAATACAGGATACTGCAATATACAGGTTGGTACTACGATACAACTGTGCGACCCGATACCCTTTATGGTGGTAAGTTTTATTTAGATGGAAACTACGTGCATGGTTATCCTGCTGTCACTGCTGATAATTGGTCTGCAGGTGTACAAAGAGATGGTAACGCAACTGCTGCTCAAGTCCTTGCTGCCCGTCAAAATACACCCTTTCCTTTTTCACCCATTCGCACACAAACGGCTCAGGAAGCTTACATAGACGTACTTGATAGCGCCGGTGCTATACTTCCTAAAAGAGATGCGGTGGATACACGTGTAGTAAGCGAAGTAAGGTCAGGTGTTGAGACTTATGGTGGAACTTACGGAGCTGCAAGAGGGATTATTGATACGCATACAATAATTGGTTGGCCAACATATAACTCAGCAACGGCTCCTGTTGATACAGACAAAGATGGTATGCCTGATGATTGGGAAACAGCTAAAGGATTGAACCCTAATATAGCCGACAATAACAAGAGGAATTTAAGTACCGGTTATGACAATCTTGAAGTTTATCTTAACAATATAAAATAGAAATCGTTCTACATTAAGGTTTTAAAATAGTATAATGTCAAAAACTTCAGCTGCGTTGTTAATGTTAGGGATAGTTGCTCTATCCCCTCTAATTGCTCAAAAGCCAACGGCTCTCACTAACCCATACGTCTCAAAAGTGTGGGTAGCCGATCAAGGTAACGGAACATACAAAAACCCTGTTTTAAATGCAGACTATTCTGACCCCGATGCTATCAGAGTAGGCGATGATTATTACCTCGTTTCTTCCAGCTTTGTAGATATTCCGGGGCTTCCTGTGTTGCATTCAAAGGACCTTGTAAACTGGACAATTATCAGTTATGCTTTAACACGTCAACTTCCCTTCGAACATTTTTCTGTCCCACGTCATGGAGAAGGTGTTTGGGCTCCTTCTATTCGTTTCCGTAACGGTGAATACCTGATCTATTATCCTGATCCGGATTTTGGTATCTATTTGGTGAAAGCAAAAAACCCCGCCGGACCGTGGAGTGATCCGATACTAATCGCAGGAGGCAAAGGGCTGATTGATCCTTGCCCGCTTTGGGATGATAACGGACAAACTTATTTAGTTCATGCCTATGCTG
>JANPIA010000540.1:0-6583 GCA_031424735.1 Segetibacter sp. | reverse complement strand
CAGCCGAACCCACAGTAGAGCCGGGATAAAAAACATTATGAAACGTATAACCATTACTGTTTGCAGTGGGTCCATAGCTGGGTCCGCCCGTTTCGATGCCTACAAATTGCGGGCTTACATTTTCATTTCCGATGGAACCATAGCTACCCCTGATCTTTAAATAATTGATGAAGTTGGAATGAAAAAAGTTTTCGCTGCTTATTACCCAACCCAGAGAACCAGAGAAGAAATTGGCGTACTTATTATCGGTGCCAAATGCATACGAACCATCGCGGCGTGCAGTAAACGATGCCAGGTAGCGGTTTCGGAAATCATAGTTTATCCTTGAAAAGTAGGAAAGGTTCCTGCGGAAATACTGGTAGTAATAACCGGCTAACGCATTGGTATTGGTAGGTGTATTGTTTCCGGTAGCTGCAGTAAAATCTGCAAACTCCCACAAATTGAAAGGCACATCCTGCCGTGTTGCCCCGGCAGCATTACCGGATATTTTAGCCACCGACATACCCAGTACCGTTTCAAAATTGTGATCGTTCTTTATTTTGAAATCGTAGTTAGCATAGGTTTCCCAGGTATAATTAAAGTTGCTTGTTTTTTGGTGAGATACATTGTTGAATTTACCAGCTACCTGCGAGCCGTCAGCATTCAAAGTATTCTCTACGTTATTGGTGCCATAATAAACCAGCGGGGTAAACGACTTTGAATTACCCTCATATTTTGTATATCCAAACCGCGAAGTAAACTTCAGATTTTTTAAAACCTCGTACTGTAATTCAAACTTGCCATACAATTTGTTACCCACGTTTTTATTATAGGTATTCTCAAGTTTAGTTAACGGGTTAAAAATTTCGGACAACAACAAATTACTGAAACCATACTTGCCAATCGTATTTGGAACACTGTTGTAAACCGGTACCGTTGGATCAAAATTTAAAGCACTTCCTATTACGCTGTTAAACGAGTTTTCCTGTATGCCCTTGGAATCGAGCAATACGCCTGTGGTATTTAAAATGAACTTTAGTTTAGGTGCCAGGGCAAAATCCAGGTTAGCTGTAAAATTGCCGCGGTTGAAATACGACTTATCACTTCCACCAACAATACCGCCCTGGTTTAAAAAACCAGCCGAAAGAAAGAAACCAAGCTTTTCGCTTCCGCCGCGGGCAGCAATGGTATGGGATTGAAAAGCAGCCTTTTTAAATACCTCATCCTGCCAGTTGGTACCCACACCAATTTTGCTCAGGTCGGGGAAAATTACATTTCCACCGGCAACCGTGCTTCCTTCGTTAATGATGGCGGCGTACTCTGTTGCGTTTAGAACACCAATGGTACTCATTACCTCCTGCAAACCAAAATTAGTGCTCGCACTAATTTCTGTTTTCTGGTTTTTACGACCGGCTTTGGTGGTAACTACAATTACCCCGTTGCCGCCTTTTACTCCGTAGATGGCAGTGGTGGCTGCATCTTTCAATACATTAATTGATTCGATATCAGAAGGATTGATGGAATTGAAATCGGTTAACGACTGCGGAACGCCGTCAATTATAACCACCGGATCGGTACCGGTGAACGATGGGATACCTCTTATTAATACTGTTGGCTTTGAACCGGGCGATCCGCCTTGAATTACGTTTACCCCGGCGGCTCTTCCCTGCAGTGCATCTTCGGCCCGCACCGGAACCATTTTTTCTATATCAGCGGATTTGACTGTTGAAATGGCACCTGATACTTTGGTCACTTTTTGTGTACCATAGCCTACCACCACTACTTCGTTTAAGTTGGAGCTTTCACCGCTCATTTCTATCTCGATGTTAGTATCCGTAACTAACCTGCGAACAGCCGTCATCCCCACATAAGTAACTACCAGTGTACTACCTTTTGGTGCAGCAATGGAAAAATTACCTGAGGCGTCCGATATTACCGAACGGGTTGTTCCATCTAACAAAATGGTAGCGCCGGCAAGTGGTTCCCGGTTTTGCGAAGTAACCTTACCATTAACCTGGATGGACTGAGAAAATAAACTGGGGACGTGAAAAAAAAGTAAAGCAAATAATAGAAGCGAAATTTTAATTTTCATACAGAAGCTTGTTAGATTAGTAATCGTTTTTAAGGCGTTGTAAAAATACTTTTCATCTTTACCAACTAACCATTTACCACTACATCACTACTACATCAAACCCAAACAATGCGCGATTTTAGCCGGAAAATGCCACTTCATTACTACATCAATAGAAAATAATTACTTTCACACCCCCATGCTTAAGCCGCGATTTGCCATTTTTATTTTGCTGGTGTTTTTAATAAATAACGTAGTAGCCCAAAACACCATCGGACTACCCGATATCATCAACCATACAAAGGAAAAATATCGGTCGGGGGCACAAAACAGGCAGGTGAAACAAGACCGGAAAGGCAGGCTTTACTTTGCAAACAACGACGGTTTGCTAACTTTTGATGGCATTAACTGGAAAACTTATCCCCTTCCAAATAAAACCATCGTTCGTTCTATTCAATTTGGACCGGATAACAAACTGTATGTAGGTGGTCAGGATGAGTTTGGCTATTTTTCGCCCGATACAAATGGGGAACTGAAATTTCACTCCCTCAAATACCTGATACCTGCAGAAGATCGATCGTTTACTGATGTATGGGACATTTTATTTTACAACGGTCTTACCTTCTTTCAAACCACCAATAAAATTTTTGAACTCAGCGGTAAAAACTGCACCGTTTATAAAAGTTCGCAATGGAGGTTTATATCAACCTGCAACAACCAACTGATTGCGCAGGATATAATCAGGGGTTTGTTACAGTTTCAAAACGGCAACTGGGTGCCACTGTTAACAGCTAGTGAGTTGCCTTCAAACTTTTTAGCCACATCCATCATTGTTATTGGTAAAGACAGCGCCTTACTATCCACAGAAAAAAATGGTATTTATATTATCAACGCAAACAAGGCTACAAAGCTCCGCTCCCCCTTTCTTGAAACCATTAACGATAAAAACATTTCGTGCGCCACCATGGTAAACGACAGGCACATTGCACTTGGCACAAGCCTGGCAGGCTGTTTTATCATTGATAAAAAGGGAAACTTGATCCAAAGCTTTTCGCGTAAGGAGGGTTTACAAAACAACAACATCCTCGATGTTTATTTAGACCAGGAAAAAAACCTCTGGCTGGGGCTAGATAATGGGATTGACTTCATTGCTTACAACAATGCCATCAAACATATTTACGCCGACTACCTGAATGAAGGCTCAGGTTTTGCGGCCGCCATCTTTCATAATTACCTGTACACCGGTACATCCAACGGTTTGTATCGTGTGCCATTAGAAGCATTACCGGACCTGAGCTTTGTAAAAGGAATTTTTGAACCCGTGAAAAATACCAACGGGCAGGTTTGGAATATTTCGCAGGTAAACGGCAAACTTTTAATGGGTCATCACGAAGGCGGATTTATAATTAACGATAACAGAGCCATACCTATTGATAAGAGTTCAGGTTTCTGGAACTTTCTTCCGTATTCAAGTATTCAGCCCTCATCATTAATGATTAGCGGCACCTACCAGGGCATTAATTTTTACAACTACAACAACGGGAATTTTGAACCGGCAAATTATAGTGCACATTTTGAATCGGCACGCTTCGTTGTAAATGATAACGACAAAATTTGGGTTGCTCATCCATACAAGGGCATATACAGGATTACGCTGAACAATAACAAGGCTACCATTAAAAGCTATACCCGGCAGCAGGGTGTAATCTCTACCAATGGCAATTTCATTTTTAAAATAAAAAACCGGATCATACTTACTACCGAACAAGGTATTTGTGAGTACAATGCGGCGAAGGATATTTTTGAACCATCCGACTTTTATAACAAGGTTTTTACCGGCAGAAGTGTACGATATTTAAAGGAAGATAATGAAGGCAATATTTGGTTTGTATTTGAAAAAACAATGGGCGTCATCGACCTTTCTGGAAGTTCGCCAAAAATGATCTTTCTGCCCGAGTTAAAAAATAAATTCGTTAGCGGCTTTGAATTTGTTTATCCCTACAACAACAACAATATATTGGTTGGTGGCGAAAAGGGTTTTTACCATATCAATTTTGAGCTGTACAAAAAAATTAAATACCCTTTGCAGGTGCAGCTAACACTGGTGAAAGCATTCAACGAGAGGGATAGCGTTTTGTACGGCGGGTACGATTCGCAGGTAAACGAGGTTTTATCGCCTGCTAATAAAAAAATAAAAATCAACCACGCCTGGAATTCGTTTCATTTTTCGTTTGCCTCGCCTGTGTATGCGCAGGCATCCAATATTGAGTATAGTTACCTGCTGGATGGCTTTGATGAAAAATGGTCGGAATTTTCGCAAAAAACCGAAAAAGAATACACAAACCTCTCTGCCGGCAACTATGTATTTGCAGTGAAGGCAAGAAACAACCTCGGGAATGAGTCGCCGGTTAGCAGCTATACTTTTACGGTGTTGCCTCCCTGGTATAAAACGTACTGGGCATACCTGGTTTATACCTGCCTTATACTTTTTGCGGGATACCGTTTTTATCTTTTTCAAAAAAAGAAATTCAAAGCGCAACAGGAAAGGCACAACGAGGAACAAAGAAGATTACAATACCTGCATCAACTGGAGTTGGAAAAAACCGAGAAAGAACTGGTAAAACTGCGGAACGAAAAACTGGAAGCGGAGATCAATTATAAAAATACCGAACTAGCATCAACTACCATGCACCTGGTACAAAAAGGTGAGTTATTGGGTAAGGTAAAAGACCAAATGCTTAAATTAAAGAAGACGACGGAAAACGAATCGGACGATGTTAAAAAGATACTTCGGGCTATTAGTAACGAAGATAAAATGGATGAGCAATGGGAGCATTTTTCTATCCATTTCGATAAAGTTCACAGCAATTTCCTGGTGGTGTTAAAAAGTAAATTTCCCACGCTTAGCAACAACGAAATGAAGCTGTCTGCATACCTCCGCATGAACCTGAGCACCAAAGAAATTGCACAGCTCATGAATATTTCAGTAAGAGGTGTAGAGATAAGCCGGTACCGCCTACGCAAAAAATTGGGCATCCCCAAAGACGTGAACCTGTTTGATTTTCTAATACAGGCAACAAGTTAATACACACATGGTAACTCACTACCTCCACACTATTCTTATCGCACTACCAAACTTTAAACCTTCATACTCCAAATACCTTTTAAAATTTTCTTCTCTTGTAAAAAGCAGGTCACTCATTTCCCATGCAGCAAAAAAACGAAACGATACAGGCAACGACGATACAGGCATTTGTAGGGTATAGGTGTTCATTACATCGCTGCTACCACCAGGCGCTTTTCCAAAACTTATAAAATCTTTATCCTTCACCACAACTGCCATACCCAGCTTGTCCTTGTTTTCGCTTTGTTCATCGTAGGTGTATACTCCTTTACTTTCTCCCGTAGTAAAATCAACTGCTTTTTTACTTTTAAGGTTTACAATGCCCGTAACCAACTTTGTACCCAAAGGTGCATTTTCAACCAGCACCTTACTTTCATAAAAATATTTTCCACCCCAAATGCAGATTTCCTCGGTAACATTTACATGGGCAAATCCAGGCACCACCAACCAGTTTTTGTAATGCATTTTAAAAATAGCGCGCAACGGGCCATCCGCTATTTTTTCAAAAGTGGTTTGCTCCACGTTCGCCCCGCCCAACCTTACAAGTGTGTCTTTACCAGCAACCATCGGAACGGAAAGTGCAAGTGAGCCGGCCCCAAGCGATTTACCTACCGCGAGTATATCCATTCCCCAATCAGCCAAATTATGGTAGCTGTTTGCGGGTATCACTCCAACTGTATCCATCATCATCGCCTGCGTTCTTTTACCATAAATATCTTTTGTGTTCCGGTTATCCATATATATCCTGAACGCCACTTTATCATTTTCCCAAGCCGGACCTTCCGTTAAATAAAGCGGCAACTTCTGTTTAGTGAAATCTGTTGGTAACGTATTGCGTGGCACCGTTACAGAATCCAACAATGCGCCAAAACTATGGTCGGCATTTTTCCGCCGCATACGCACATGGGCTCTTACAACTGCTTTGCCTGGTTGGTGAAGGGTTGGAGAAACAACCAGGTTAACCTGCTGACCTGGTTCAAATTTATACAGGAACACTGCTTCATCCCACCTCCCGTCTTTGTTTAAATCATCAAACTGAACAACAACCGGTTGATTGTTTTCGGTGCTGACGCTAATATATTTCTTACCGAGTGCGCCCGTTTGGGCCTCTACCATCTCCCTTGATAATACGATCAATTCATCTGCCCGTTCTATTGCCGAAGGATTAGTAAGCATCACGTGGTATTTTTTGCCCCCTGATTTTTTAAACAATGTGCAGCTTGTAAAAAATGTTACCACCAACAGGATTGAAAGTAATGGAATTGGTATGTTTTTCATGGAGTAGATTGGGATTTTTATGGTTGCCATGTTAACCTAAATTTCTGCTGATGCCCATCTCCAGCCCGCGCAATTCAGCCAGTCCGCGCAGTCTGCCGATAGCGCTGTAACCGGGATAAGTTTTCTTTTTC
>JANPIA010000539.1:0-4912 GCA_031424735.1 Segetibacter sp. | reverse complement strand
AAAAGGGTTCATAAACTTCTTCAATGGTTCCCGGCTCCTCGCCTACTGCGGTAGCAATGGTTGTTAGTCCTACGGGTCCTCCTTTAAACTTTTCGATGATGGCAAGCAATATCCGGTTATCCATTTCATCCAGTCCATGCTCATCTACGTTCAATGCTTTCAGCGCATGTTGCGCAATGGCAAGCTCCACCTTACCATCGCTTAACACCTGTGCAAAGTCGCGAACCCTACGCAACAATCCATTGGCTATCCTTGGAGTTCCGCGGCTGCGGCGTGCAATTTCGTACGATGCTTCGCTGGTGATGCTTGTATTTAATATGGAGGCGCTTCTCTCAACTATGCCTTTTAATACATCGGCATTGTAATATTCAAGCCTCGACTTTATTCCGAAACGTGATAACAACGGTGCGGTTAATAATCCGCTTCTGGTGGTAGCGCCAACCAACGTAAAGGGGTTCAATGTAAGCTGTATGCTCCTCGCATTCGGGCCCGTGTCTATCATAATATCAATCCTGAAATCTTCCATAGCTGCGTACAGGTATTCTTCTACCACGGTGCTAAGCCGGTGTATCTCATCAATAAACAATACATCGTTTGTTTCCAGGTTAGTGAGCAAGCCCGCAAGGTCTCCCGGCTTTTCAATAACCGGCCCGGAAGTTTCTTTTATGTTTACGCCGAGTTCGTTGGCAACTATACGACTGAGGGTTGTTTTACCCAGTCCCGGCGGTCCATGAAAAAGTATGTGATCCAATGCTTCGCCACGCAGCTTGGCGGCTTTTATAAATATGCGAAGGTTTTCTATAAGTTGCGGCTGCCCTGCAAAATCCTCAATTTCCCGCGGACGAATGTTGTTTTCAAACTCCGCTTCGGGTGTGTTTAAAACTTCTTTACTGCTGTTTAAATTCGGGTTAGGCATGCGGTAAAATTAATCAATTGAAGCATTTACAATTAAGTTTAGATAAACATCGCAAATCGATAATTGGCAAAAGTATTTTGACTTTAATTTTAGTTACAATGAACCGGTGGTATGATTGTTTGTTTAAAAATGGTGAATTGCGTTTTGTATTTGCAGTGTGCGACGCAAGTAAAGTACAATAGCGGGCCGCTGCTGGTAAACAAAATAAAATAACGTGGTTAGTAAAATATAAAAATCATAAAATGAATAAAGATCTTAAAGTAGGTATACTTGGCTCAGGCATAGTTGGGCAGGTGATGGCAAAAGCATTTTTAGCAGAAGGTTGCGCGGTAATGTTAGGAACTCGCGATACCACTAAGGTGGAAGTGGTGAAGTGGAACGAGGAAAACCCTGCTGCCGAAATCGGTACGTTTAATGAAGTTGCCAACTTTGGCGATATCATTGTGCTGGCAACGCAGGGCGCAGTTGCCGAGGAAGCTTTACGAATGGCGGGCATTGAAAACCTTGCGGGCAAAACCATCATTGATACCACCAATCCTATATCGCAAACCCATCCCCCAACAAATGGTGTACTGCAATATTTTACGGATATGAACGACTCGCTTATGGAACGCATTCAAAAGCTGGTTCCCCGTTCAAACGTAGTGAAGGCTTTTAATAGTGTAGGCAATGCGTTTATGTATAAACCCAATTTTCCCGGTGGAAAGCCTACCATGTTTATTTGCGGAAATAATGCAGAAGCCAAGCAAAGCGTTAAGGATATTTTGGATGCTTTTGGTTGGGAAACTGAAGACATGGGCAATGTTGAAGCAGCAAGAGGTATTGAGCCGCTTTGTATTTTATGGTGCCTGCCTGGTTTTATTCGTAACCAGTGGACGCATGCTTTTAAATTATTGAAATTATAATTCCGGGTTATTGAAATCCTTATTTTTAGGGCAGTATGAATACAATAGAAAGAAGACATCTTGATAAAGCGATGCCCTATGTTGGCTATTGCGAAATAGTAAATGATTTATTAAAAGCAGGGAAAGTTACCGGTCAGAACCAATCGGAAGACCTTACACAATATGCGAAGCTGAACTTCCATCGCATGAAGCGTATCAACAAAACGATTGTTATACTTCCTGAAATAAAGGAACTCGTAATCAAAATCAACACCCCGCAAAAGTGGATGGTACTAACCGAAAGCTGGTGTGGCGACGCTGCGCAGATAGTACCGATACTCAATGCATTTTCCGAGATAAACAAAAACATTGACCTGCAATTGTTGCTGCGCGATGAAAATATTGAGTTGATGGACCTGTACTTAACGCATGGTAAAAGCCGCAGCATTCCAAAGGTTATTGTTGCAGAAGCCGATACGATGAAGGAACTTTTTCATTGGGGGCCACGTCCGGCTGTGTTGCAGGAAATGATGAACACCTGGGTAAAAGATGAGTGGCCTTTTGAAGAAATGAAAGAAGAACTTCATTTATGGTATGCAAAAGACCAGGGTATTTCTACACAAAAAGAAATTGCAGAACTGCTTGCCCCACATGTGTCATAACTAATTTTCCATCCATTTAGAGATCACTGTTCATTTAGCGAGCATGTTCAACCATCTGCAATATTGCATCCGGATCCGGGGAGTTTGCTAGAAAACTTTTTCGTTCGGAAAAACGGCATACGCCCGGGTAATCGCCCCAGTATTCATGTATTTCATCTATCACCTGAAAGTGAAGATGCGGTGCCAATTCCCGTTTTCGTGTGGCTCACCAAAATGCGCGAACTCCATACCCCTGGTAATGTATTGGCCTTCCTGCAAACCGGCAATATCTTTTAACGACAGGTGACCATACAAAGTATAAAATGCAAATCCATCCAACTGGTGCTGCAATAAAATGGTTGCGCCATAGTCGCCAAAATCATCGTTAAAAGCAAAACTGTGAATTACGCCACCAATGGGTGCATAAACCGGCGTGCCTGCTGGTCCCCAAATATCAACGCCTAAATGTAGCCTGCGAGGTTCCCCAACAGCATCAAATACACGGCTTCGTTTGTAAACAGTTCTCAATTCATCGTAACCACCAATACCATATTTATATTTTTTGTTGGATAGAAGTTGATGAACATAGTCTGTAAACATTTCCGTGTTGCCCAATATTTCTTCCGTTAGCGCTTCATTTGATTTTGAAAAATCCATCTTTAGCAACTTATCTTTTGCCTTATTAAGTGGCACCACCTCGTGAAAGGTGTCGGCATATTTAATGAGCATATTGTAAAGCCTTGTACGCATACGTTTTGTTGTGAGCTTTTTGGGAGTGGACGTTGAAAGTATGAAAAAGAAACTTCGTGTTTGACCTTTCTTTGAACCCTAACAGGTTTTAAAGACCTGTTAGGGTTTTTGCAAGACCAGTTAAGTTTTGCAAACCCGCTAAAATCAATGGCAACTATTCATACATTTTTCTTCTGGTTCAATATGGTTCTGCTGGCAAAAAATGTAATTTGAATTTCGTTACAGCAAACCCTTCTTCAAAACCGGTCATTACAAAAAATTATTTATGAGAAATTTTAAGCTGATTGCTTTTACAAGCATCGTATCTGCATTGTTTGCTATCATTCATTTACAGGCATCTTTTATCCCATTTAAGTGGGATGAAAAAACGCCCGCAGATACCCTAAAAAAAGACAGTGGTATTGTGTATGAAACCGTGAAGGATTTCCCACTTAAGCCACAGCGCAAGATAAATTTTAATACAACGGAAGGCACGTGGACATCGGTTGACATTAGCCCCGACGGGCAAACCATAGTATTTGATTTAATGGGCGACCTGTACACTATGCCCGCAACCGGCGGAAGTGCTACACGGTTAACTAAAGGACTTGCCTTTGATGCACACCCACGCTATAGCCCCGATGGAAAACGGATCCTGTTTACATCTGACAGGAGCGGTGCCGACAATTTATGGTATATCGATTTTGAGAAGAAAGATACCATCCAACTAACTAAAGAAAAAAACCAGCACTTCCCGTCTGCAGCATACACACCCGATGGCGAATACATCATTTATGCAAAAGGACGACGCATACCACAATTATACATGGTGCATAAAAATGGCGGCGGCGGTACGCAACTAATAGATGCACCCGCTACGTTTAAAACCATTGACCCGGCGGTAAGTGCCGACGGGCGGTATATTTATTTCAGCGGCAGAACGGGCGCCTGGAATTACAATGCCCAACTACCACAATACGAATTGGGAATCTATGACCGCGAAAATGCAAAAGTGAGCAGGCTTACCTCCCGGTATGGTTCCGCTTTTACGCCTGTTTTGTCTAAAGATGGAAAGTGGCTGGTGTACGGCTCGCGGTACGAGGACAAAACGGGTTTAGTTGCACGCAACCTGGAAACAGGTGATGAAAAGTGGTTGGCATATCCTACCCAAAGAGACGACCAGGAATCCATTGCACCTATGGGTGTTTTGCCAGGCATGGCTTTTACGCCAGACAGCAAAGCAGTGATTGCCTCCTATGGTGGCAAAATACAGCACATACCGGTTAATGGCAGTGCCGCAAGTGTGATCCCCTATTCGGTAAATGTTGAGTTGGAACTTGGGCCGAAAGTTCTTTTCAAATACCCCGTGTCCGATTCATCGCATGCATTGGCAACCCAGATACGCGATGCAGTCCCTTCGCCCGATGGAAAAAAATTAGCCTTTACGGTGTTGAACCGTTTATATGTAATGGACTTTCCTAACGGAACCGAAAGGCGCTTAACCACCACCGACTTTACTGAAGCACAGCCTGCATGGACACCCGATGGTAATTCAATCGTTTTTGTAACATGGACACCCGAAGGAGGTAACCTGATGCAGGTAAATGTAAACGGGAAGCCATTGCTGCAAAAGCTAAATAAAACACCAGGTTTTTTTCAAAATCCGGTTTTCAATAATACGGGCGACCGCATTGTTTTCTTCAAAACAAACAACCAGCGTTTTAAAGAATCGTTCGGACCGG
>JANPIA010000538.1:0-7718 GCA_031424735.1 Segetibacter sp. | reverse complement strand
GTTAATCTCAATTTCAAACCTGTAACTGGCAACTTCTGACTAACTTGCAACTTTAAAACAACACGGGGCTGTATTGGTTTTGACAGCATAGGTTGTTGTGGGTACAAGCATGCAGTGCGTTGGGCAATTAGCACTTAAATCTGAAAGCTCAAAAAACAAAAGGCGAAAATACTTACGCCATGGCTGCCTAATTCAGAGAATTAGCACTCATTATGGCGGGATAGCAGGCAGACCTGTTGCCGCGCTTCCCAGCTGAATCAAAAGAAAACGGGATGCTGCTACAAAAGGCTGTGATTGTAGCTTAAGACCATCCAGCTAAGGAGATGATTGGTTCGTCCGGTTCCGGTCATTCTTTCGAAAAACAATTCCGGAATAAGCATGTAGAAGGCTTATGGCAGATATGTTTGGACAGCGGTTCGACTCCGCTCAGCTCCACAAAGAGGAAACTAAATTGTTTCCTCTTTTTTTTATAACTTTTGCTTAAACAATTCAATTTTAAAAATGCTGAACATATTTATCACCTCACTCGCTGCTTTCTTAAGTAATCTTATATTTTATATGTTTATAAAAAACAAAATTGACAACTCAATTGAAAAATTAAAGATTGCTTATTCAGGTGTTTTCAAAGAGAAAATTGATATATATAAAGAGTTACTTAAAAAAAACGTTGACTTAAAGCATAAAATTGAAAAGTATCCTTTATTTGGAAACGATGATTATGCAAACGAAATCCAGACCGACTTTAATAATTACATTCACTTCTATTTAATTAATCAACCATTTCTTTCCGATAACATTTTGAAAAATATCAAGTTATTAATAAGGAACCTGCAGGAGTGTTTTGATAATTTCTATTTAGATAATGCACTAAGAAATCGGGACATTGATCACCAAAAACGAATTGAATTAATAAATAAATATTTCAAGTCATTATCAGATATTAAATCTAACAATCCGTTTGATGAAGTTGAGCAAAATATAATTAGTGAAATGAAATTAGATCTCGGTATAAAATACTACAATTTATAATTTAACTTACTTTTTAAGTCTTCTTAATTGTGTATGTACAGATGAACAAATCGGGTAGCGAAACAGAAAAAACTTTTATACGTGGGTAAAGAAGAAAAATTACACTGCCTTCGTTTATAAGAGCCACTTGGCTGAAATCGATTGAAAATTTAACTCTGTTTTTATCATTGTGTAACAAAACAGCTCGATAGGATAAAATAAAAAAGGGCAGAAAAAACTGCCCTTAAATAATACTCAAAAAAGAAAAAATTAACCAAGTTTACTCAAAAACTCTCCAATAACACCGGTCATCTTTGCCTCCATCAGGTACTTTACCGCCAGTTCATAACCCTTCAATCCCAAACCGGTAATAGTACCTTTTGCTTTCGCCGAAACGTGAGATATTCTCCTGAAATCTTCCCTTGCCGCAACATTGCTGATGTGAACTTCTATTACTACGGCTTTAATAGCAGCAATTGCATCGCCCAATGCAACTGATGTATGGGTGTATCCGCCAGGATTTAGAATAATGCCATCGTAACTAAAACCTACATTATGCAGTTCATTTATTAATTCGCCCTCCACGTTACTTTGAAAATAATTGAATGTTACCGTTGGATACTTCTTACGCAGGTCATTCAGGTATTCGGAAAAATCTTCGTGCCCGTAAATGTCTGTTTCTCTCTTGCCTATCAGGTTTAAGTTGGGTCCGTTGATGATCGCAATTTTCATAATGATAATGTTTGAGGATTATAAAATGTTAGAGTTAACCTTTCAAACCTATAAAAGAATGGTGCCACAAAAGATCCCCTATTTCATCATTCCAATAAACTCATCAAACAAATAGCGGCTGTCGTGCGAGCCGGGGGAACTTTCCGGATGATACTGTACGCTGAAGGCGTTCTTCCCTTTCACCCGAATACCTTCAATGCTATCGTCGTTCAGGTTAACGTGCGTGATCTCAATATTTGGATTATTGCGCACCGCCTCAGGGTCCACACCAAAACCATGGTTTTGGGTAGTGATCTCACACTTACCGGTAGCCAGGTTTTTAACCGGGTGGTTTAAACCTCTGTGTCCGTTTTGCATTTTAAATGTTGGAATATCATTTGCCAAAGCAAGTAACTGCTGACCTAAACAAATGCCGAACACAGGCTTTTCTTCCTTCAACATTTCTTTCACAGTATTCACGGCATAATCCATTGCCGCCGGGTCGCCGGGTCCGTTGGAAATAAAATAACCACTTGGATTAAACTCCTTCATTTCGGATAACGAAGCGGTGGAAGGAAACACTTTTACATGCGCTCCTCTCTGCGTCATACAGGTAAGTATGTTTTGTTTTACACCATAATCGAGCACCGCAATCTTTATAGAAGAGTTTGCATCGCCCTGTTCGTAAGCCGAACTGGTGCTTACTTTCGAAGCCAGCTCTAAACCCGCCATGCTGGGCACTGTGGCTAACTGAGCTTTCAATTGTTCAACGTCACCGACCTCTGATGAAATAATGCAGTTCATAGCGCCTTTAGTGCGTATATGAAACACCAACGCCCTGGTATCTATATCTTCTATTGAAACAATTCCATTGGATTTAAGATAAGCATCCATCGATCCGTTAGCCTGTTTGCGGCTGTATAGCTCTTCCAGGTTACGCCCTATGAGACCACAAATTTTTATGGAGTCGCTTTCTATGTCTTCATTCTTTACTCCATAGTTTCCAACGTGCACATTGTTCATGATCACGATCTGTCCGAAATAACTTGGGTCAGTAAATACTTCCTGGTACCCCGTCATACCGGTGTTGAAACATATCTCCCCGGTGGTGGTTCCTATTTTTCCAAATGCTTTACCATGGTAAAGTGTGCCATCTTCGAGAAGGAGAATTGCTGGTGGTTGGTTGTTCATTGATTATTTTATTGTGAAGCGTGAAAGGTCGAACGTGGAATTTTTTTTAGGCTTCCCGCAGGGCTCAAAAATATTAATAACCGGAAAAACAAAATCCAAAACTTACCCACAACAAAAAAGGCAAAGTCAGTAACGACCTTGCCTTCCTTTTTTATAAATGATCTGCATTTATGCTTGTTCTTTTTCTTCTGGAACATCAGGCGTTGCCCCGGTTGTTTCAACGCTTGCAACGGTTTCAGGCTCGGCAACAGGTGCAATAGCTTCCAATGGTGCAGCTTCAACACCAGGTGCGGCATCAACGGTAGTTTTTTTACGGCTACCTGCACGACGTGTTTTTTTAGCCGTATCTTTTTGCTCGCCAATTCCGTTACCATAGATTTCGTTGTAATCAACCAACTCAATCATTGCTACTTCCGCATTGTCACCATGACGTGCACCAAGTTTAATGATACGGGTATATCCACCAGGACGACCTTCTGTTTTCAAACGAACTACATCAAACAATTCTTTGATGGCTTCTTTATCCTGCAGGTAGCTAAACACTACACGACGCTGGTGTGTTGTGTTATCTTTTGCTTTAGTGATAAGCGGCTCAACATACGTGCGTAAAGCTTTTGCTTTAGCCAAAGTTGTGGTGATACGCTTATGCTGTATCAACTGCGCAGCAAGGTTTGCAAGCAACGCCCTACGATGACTTGCGGTTCTGCTGAGGTTATTAATTTTGTCTCCGTGACGCATGACGATTGTGTTTTGTAAGTTGTACCGTGTCAGGAATTACAACTCTCGTTATTGAATTGAAAATGAAAAAGTCAAAATTGAAAAGTGTTATAACTTCTTAATTTTGACTTTTACTTAATAATCTTCTTTATCTAATCCAAGCTTGCTGAGGTCCATTCCGAAGCCTAAGCCTCTTTCGTTCAGCACCTGCTCAATTTCGCTTAAACTTTTCTGACCAAAGTTTCTAAACTTCATCAGGTCTTCCTGCTCGTATTGAACCAGTTCGCTTAAACTGTTGATCTTAGCTGCTTTCAAACAATTGAACGCACGAACAGACAGGTCAAGATCCTCCAATGGTGTCTTCAATATCTTACGCAGCTGAAGAGTTTGTTCATCAACCAGGTCCTCTTTCTTTTCTTCTTTATTGTCGAACGTGATGTTTTCATCTGTGATGATCATCAGGTGCTGTATCAAAATACGTGAAGCCTGCTTAACCGCATCTTCCGGGTGAATGGTACCATCGGTATTCACTTCCATGATGAGTTTTTCAAAGTCAGTTCTTTGCTCAACGCGGGTGTTTTCAATGGTATATTTTACATTCTTGATCGGCGTGTGGATACTGTCGATAGGTACATATCCAAAAACAGTGTCTTTAACCCTGTTATCTTCAGCAGGTACATATCCGCGTCCTTTTGAAATAGTTAATTCTATATCAAGTTTAGCGCTGTTATCCATGGTGCAAATAAGCAACTCCGGGTTCATCACCTCAAAGCTTGAAGTAGCATCACCAATCATACCTGCTGTAAATTCGGTGCGGCTTTTTATGCTAAGTGTAAGTTTTTCAGTTGGCACTTCATGTTCAACCTTCTTCTTAAAACGAACTTGCTTCAGGTTCAGAATAATTTCAGTTACATCTTCCGTAATTCCTTTCAGCGTAGCAAATTCATGCTCCGCGCCTTCAATCTTAATTCCAACTATGGCATAACCCTCCAGCGAACTCAATAACACCCTGCGAAGAGCATTACCAATGGTCAGGCCAAAGCCTGGTTCCAACGGGCGAAATTCAAACTGTGCCTCAAAATCATTCGCTTTTTGGAGAACGATCTTGTCGGGCTTCTGGAAATTTAAAATAGCCATCTTATTATTGACGATTTAATGTTTACGATGTTGTTTTTGTGAACCCAGCGTTTGTACTATTATGTACCATCCGTTGCGTCGCACACTTGTACTTTTGGAGGGAATTGGAAAATGTGAAATGTACCCTGCGTTTTTTTCACTATTGCCCATTCACTATTCACAACCTTACTTATTGTACAATTCAATGATCAGTTGTTCCTTAATATTCTCAGGAACGCTTTCTCTTTCAGGATATGCAATGAAAGTTCCTTTCATTTCACTCTCATTCCAATCGAGCCAGCTAAAGTTCTTACCCTTACCACGAAGGTTGCCGGTAACAGCAGTATTGTGGGCAGTTTTTTCTTTCAAACCAATACTGTCTCCTGGCTTTAATTGAAACGAAGGAACGTTTACAACTTCACCATTAACAGTAATGTGTTTGTGAGATACTAACTGACGTGCAGCCGGACGGCTTGGCGATATACCTAAACGATAAACAGTGTTGTCCAAACGGGCTTCCAATAATTTTATCAGGTTATCACCGGTTACACCTTTACGACGACTGGCTTCAACAAACGTGTTACGGAATTGCTTTTCAAGCAAACCATACGTGTACTTAGCCTTTTGTTTTTCTTTCAACTGAAGAGCGTATTCGCCTAAAGTTTTGCGCTTACGTTGTGCGCCATGAATGCCGGGAGGGTTGCTGTTTTTGCTTAACCACTTGCCATTACCTAAAATGGGCTCACCGAACATTCTGCAAATTTTGGTCTTTGGACCCGTGTACCTTGCCATAGTTCTTTTAGTTTAGATTTTTTTGTTCCCGGTGCAGTTCATAAAAAATCTTAAAATTCGAGCTGCACCAGCTTGTAAATAAATTAAACCCCCAAAGCAACTTCCGTTCTTCAGGGAGATATAAGGTTATTATACCCTTCTCTTTTTAGGAGGACGACAACCATTGTGTGGTAATGGGGTAACATCCTTAATCATTGTTATCTCGATACCGCTGTTAGCCAATGCACGGATGGCACCCTCACGACCGCTTCCAGGTCCTTTTACGTAAACATCCACTCTCTTTAAGCCAGCGTCAATAGCAACTTTTGCAGCATCCTGAGCAGCTAACTGTGCAGCATAAGGTGTATTCTTTTTAGAACCACGGAAACCCATTTTACCAGCGCTGCCCCAGCTAATTACCTGGCCGCTTTTGTTGGTAAGGCTAATTATGATATTATTGAAAGTAGCGTTGATGTGAGCATCGCCGTAGGCATCTACTTTTACTACTCTTTTTTTCGCAGCGGCTTTCGCGCTGTCTTGTTTTTGTGGTGCTTTCGCCATAATTTCTGTATTGAGGTAATCTTCTGATTTTTGTTTGTCCCTCCCTCGTGCTATGCAGCAAAAGATCCGGCGACAGGTATACAAAACAAGTTCCAGGATAAACAATGAATGGAGTAATCCTCACATCGTTCAACCTGAAACCCGCTCATTTTATTTTTTAGGTGCCTTCTTTTTACCGGCAACTGTTTTACGCTTACCTTTTCTTGTACGGCTGTTAGTACGGGTACGCTGTCCACGTAAAGGCAAACCTTTACGAAGACGAAGACCACGATAACAAGCTATGTCCAGTAAACGCTTAATGCTCATCTGCACTTCACTGCGTAAGGCACCTTCAACTTTAATTTCGTTGTTGATGATGTTACGAATAGCAGTTTGCTCATCGTCGTTCCATTGGTTTACTTTCTTGTTCCTGTCAATTTCTGCCTTGTCAAGAATGTACTGGGCAGTAGAGAGGCCTATTCCGAAAATATAGGTAAGACCTATTTCGCCTCTTTTATTTTTTGGTAAATCGATACCGGCAATACGAGCCATATTTGATTTCTGATTTTGAGATTTAAGATTTTACGATGCCAGATCCAGTGATCTGTCAACCGTCAACCGAACCTAACCCTGGCGTTGCTTAAAGCGCGGGTTCTTTTTGTTTACTACAAACAACACGCCTTTCCGTCTTACGATCTTACAATCGGCACTGCGTTTTTTAATGGATGCTCTTACTTTCATTGTTATTAGTTTTCCTATTGTAAATTCTACAAGCTCGTGCCGGTAGTGGTATTACTTGTACCTGAAAATTATTCGTCCCCTGCTTAAATCGTATGGACTCATCTCCACTCCTACCTTATCACCCGGCAAAATACGGATGTAGTTCATTCTCATTTTCCCGGAAATTGTTGCGATTATTTCATGACCATTTTCGAGCTTTACACGAAACATAGCATTGGATAAAGCTTCTACAATTGAACCATCTTGTTTGATCAGGGCTTGTTTAGACATATTTTTTTCGGAGCGCAAAGATATGCGTATGCAACGGAAAGGGAAAAAATTTGGGGATAATTTTTACAATTTTGTGGAAAAGTTTGAAAATACATAGAATAATCATGCTGACATTAATGATTATCACTAATTGCAACCGTTGGCTCCGCAATATTAGTTCGTTTTAGCCAACTGTATCACTTCACAATCTTTAATATTAGAGCCATCGATAGAAAAACGTACCAATGTTTGAAATTTATGCCAACCTTGCTTACCAGCCGCCCCGGGGTTAATGTGAAGGCAGTTTACTTTATCATCGTACATTATTTTCAAGATGTGCGAATGACCCGAAATGAATAAAGCAGGTCGATATTTGTGTAGACCCTTCTTTGCAACCGGAGAATATTTGCCGGGGTAACCGCCAATATGAACCATTAACACTTTCACCTGCTCACATTCAAATTGCAATACCTCCGGGTACTCAGAGCGCACATCATATCCGTCGATGTTGCCGTAGACACCGCGTAGTGGTTTAAAAGATCGCAACTTTTGTGCAATTTCAATCGTCCCAAAATCGCCGGCATGCCAAATCTCATCGCATGGTTCAAAGTGCTTTAACACAGCAGGATCAAGGTAATTATGGGTATCTGATATCAGCCCGATCGTTTTCAAAA
>JANPIA010000537.1:0-1887 GCA_031424735.1 Segetibacter sp. | reverse complement strand
AATTGCTACAACTGGCATCAGTCTCCTCCTTATTTTTATTACAGAAATGCTGTTTTTTCGCAAGCAAAAGTTTAGGACCAATACTGCATTATAAAACATCTCTGTATGTTATTGTTCTCATATACTTTACCTGTTAGTGTTTTCGTTTTAGAATATTTAATAATTTTTAGAACGCAACATGCGGGTTGGAGTATATTGAATAAGACTTTGCATGTGCTTTTTGTTTAAAACAATTTATGATGAGGTGGATTTTTATACTGACGATTGTATTGAATGCTTTAACAGGAAGTGCACAACTGATTTCGCTGGATAACTCTTCGGGCTACGTGGGTAAAACTGTTACGGTTTACGGTAAAATAACAGAAGCCACTTTTAATGAAACCCGTAAACGGGATACCTGTACTTTAAAATTATTGGATGAAAAAAGCGGGCAATTATTGCTGGTAAAAATTCTTCCTGAAACAAGGGCGGGTTTTGGCTATCGCCCCGAACAAGCCTTGTTGAATAAACTGGCATACTTCTCCGGCAATTTGCAAATGAATAAGGGAGTTGTTGAAATGTATATCAACAGTCCGTTCAGTATATCGTTTAAGCAGGGTGAAGCAATTACGGAACCTAAAGATCAGCCATTACCACCCCAGCCTAAACCTAAGGCTCCAAAAAATAACGAAGCATTAGTAAGAACCAATCATCCTAAGCCGGAACCGGAAAGGGAGCAACCTGCCCTGGCAGAGGAGCGTAAAATGGAGCCTAAAGTTGACAAGCCCAGGTTTGCAAAAAAATCGAAACGGACAGATGAAACTACCGTAGTTGCAATAGAGAAGCCAGAAATTAAGCAGAATGATGTACCTGCGGACAAACCGGCTAATACAACTGAAAAACCTGCAGGTGCAAAGAAAACCGCAGACAAAACTGTTGACGCTGTAACAGAAAAAAGTTTGGCAATACCCAATCCTTATAACCTTACCAACACCAATCCCAACCACTTATCGGCAGCACCGGTAAGCCATATAAATTCTCTTGTGGGTACAGAAATGATTTTAAAATCAAAAATTAATTTGCGCGGGGGCCCTGGTGGTTTTTTTACTACAACTGGCTCTATAAACAAGGGAGAGATTATTAAGATATTAAGTTGCAGTTTTGACTGGTGCAAGGTTTCCCAGGTTAAAAATGGCGAAGAAAGACTGGTACAGGGTTATGTAAAATCCAACAAACTGAAGTAGTAGGGCCACTGATCCTTACTATTTTTCAACCTGGCTTTGTGCTTCTTTTTCATCGAGCATACGCATGTTTTTAGCGTCCTGTAAAAATTCTGACGCAAAAATGAAGTCGTTTAGTTTTTGATCTTTGCTGTAAATAATTTCTTTATTGCTGCCTTCCCATTGTTTTACTCCCTGGTACATGTAAACAATGTGGTCTCCAATTTCCATAACACTATTCATGTCGTGTGTGTTGATGACCGTTGTTATTTTAAATTCATTTGTTATATCCTTGATCAGTTTGTCAATAACCAGCGATGTTTGCGGGTCAAGTCCTGAATTGGGTTCATCGCAAAAAAGAAATTTAGGATTGAGGACGATCGCCCTTGCTATACCAACCCTTTTTTTCACACCTCCACTTATCTCAGCCGGAAATTTTTTATTGGCATCTTTAAGGTTAACACGATCCAACACTTCATTTACTTTCTTCACTTTTTCGCGATGACGCATTCCTGAAAACATGTCAAGGATAAACTTTACGTTTTGCTCAACCGTCATGCTATCAAACAAAGCAGAGCCTTGAAAAAGCATTCCAATTTGTTGACGCAGTTGTTTGCGTTCATCAATTGTTATTTCAGTTAAGCTTACTCCATCGTATAATATCTGGCCTGCATCCGGCGCAAATAAA
>JANPIA010000536.1:0-8372 GCA_031424735.1 Segetibacter sp. | reverse complement strand
GCATTGCGCGCAAACGAGAAAAAATACAGGAACATGTTTGAAAAATCGAAAGACGTCGTTTTTATATCGACCAGCGAACTGGAAATACTCGACATAAATTATGCTGCAACCGAGTTGCTGGAGTACGAAGCGGAAGAACTTTTGAACTCACTCCTCACCGGACTTTTTACCAAACGCGATCCCAATTTTTTTATTTCTGTTTTAAATGAAATGGGCGAGATCAACGATTATGAAGTTGACCTTGTATCCAAAAACCTGGAAATAAAAAACTGTATGATCTCCGCTTCGGTAGAAATGGATAGCAGTGGCGAAAAATATGTGCAGGGAATTATACACGATAATACCAGCAGAAAAAAGGCAGAAAAAACCGTATTGCAGGCGGAGAAACTCGCGGCAACCGGAAGGCTGGTGCGCACCCTTGCGCATGAGGTTAGAAATCCTTTAAACAACATCAACTTATCAGTTGAGCAATTGCTGGAGCACGACGTACATAGCGACTCCAAACTTTACCTCGAAATAATTCAACGCAACGGAAAAAGAATTGGAGACCTTATCACAGAGTTACTTAATTCATCCCGTCCGTCCGAAATTAAACTGCAAAGGGCGTCGCTGCAATCGGCTATGGATAAAGCGATATCAGCAGCCATTGATAGAATTACCCTAAAGCGTGTTGACCTGCAGGTTCGCTATGCTGAACAGGAAGCGTTTACCCTGTTGGATGAGAAAAAAATACACCTGGCATTCTTAAACATTATCATTAATGCCGTGGAGGCAATGCAGGAAGAAACCGGTAAACTTGATATACTTGTATCGTCAACAGATGACGAGCATATTGTAGAAATAACCGACAACGGCTGCGGCATCAGCGAAGAAAACATGCAGCGCCTGTTTGAGCCCTACTTTACTTCGAAGCGCAATGGTATGGGGTTGGGGCTTGCAGCAACACTCAATATCATTCAATCGCACAATGCAAATGTAGAAGTGAAATCTGAAGTGGCTAAGGGAACCACCTTTACTGTATCGTTTAAAAAGTCGTAATTCCAACCCAAAGTCTACTATAATAAAAAGAGGCTATCAGGAGATGATAGCCTCTATGTTAACCCTAAAAAATCAACCCTATTTTTAAAATCCAAAACCTATATAAAAAAGAAACACACTGCTTATTAAAAATATTTAAACGCTTACTACCTATTATACTTTAAATATTGTGCCATTTTTGTTTACATCTAAAAAGTCACAATTATAAAAATCGTGTGGAGCCGGGTCCTCAATTTATCAAAAACCTGGGTAAACTAAAACCCATAACCATGCAATCCAGGCGAATTGAAATCGTAACTTTTTTCCTCCGGCGCAGTCCATGCAAGCAAACCATAAATGAATACCTTGGCTTTATAAAGCAGGGTGGTTTTCTTCTCCACATCCTTCTCATAATAATCAGCTTTCAAAATCTTTACTTTCAAAAACAACTCTTCTTTCAAAGCCCTTTCCATTTCTTCAAACGTTAGGTCGTACACCATCAGTTCTTCCGGATCGTTTATAATGCGCGCCTTGCCATAGATATTCACAAAATGGGGGATCCCTTTTTTAAAGTAGTTGAGCCCCACCGGAAATTCTTTTTCAAACTGGCTAAGCAATTGTTGGGGCCGGGGCATAAAAATGTAAATGTGCCCATCATCATCAACCCTCATGGTGTTAACGATGCTGGTGGGGATGGTAAGCAAACTGTTTGTATGACAATGAAACAGCGCATTGTTGATAGTCTCAATTTTTGTTTTGATGAAGTGTAAATGTTTGTCGGTATTCATACGATTTAGTTTAATAAACTGTATCTAAAAGTGTACCGCATTGGAGCTATTATGCCTGTAGATACTTCTCCACATCCTACAATGCAAACATCTACGATTGGTGTTTTATTCAGTGTTACTTTCTTTAACCGGTTTGTTATCGCGGCGCGTTATATTTATCTCCTTAGCCTCCTGTTTTATAATAAACACGGCTGTTTTATTGGGTACAATACCACCGCCATATTCTAATGCATAAATTTTTGTGAACTCGGCACCAAAGTAAAGTATGATGGAGGTATAATAAACCCAGGTAAGAATGATGATGATGGATGCTGCCGCACCATATGTTGCGCCTAACGATGAATTTCCGAGATAGATACCGATGGCCGTTTTTCCGATCAGAAATAAAACTGCGGTAAAAATGGCACCGCGAAAAGCATCTTTCCATTTTATTTTTCCATCGGGCAATACTTTAAAAATTATCGCAAACAAAATACTGATTACCACCATCAGCAAAATCACATTTACTCCATATAAAATATACACCTGCGTATCCTGGAAATAACGCTCCAAACGATCTTTAAGCAAATCCATAAGCGTGTTAATGGTTAATGAGACCACTAATAAAAATCCAAGACTTACGATGAGTGAAAACGAAAGCAGGCGGTTAAAGAGAAGCTTGATAATTCCACGCTTGGGCTTTGCCTTTAACGACCATATATAATTTATGGAATCTTGTATCTCTGTAAAGATGCCGGTTGCACCTATGATAAGTATGATACCACCAATGATAGCGCCAAGCGTGCTGTGCTGTGTTTTTTGAATGTTCTGTATAATATCCTGCACCTGCATGGCAGCCTCGCTTCCTAACAAGCCTCTTATTTGCCCGTACAACGTTCCCTGCGTTGCAGTTGGACCATAAATTTTACCGGCAAGCGATAAAACTATTACCAGTAATGGCCCAATAGAAAAGATGGTATAATAAGAAAGAGATGCGCTTAGCTTTACACCATTATCATCAATGAATGCACTGACTGCGCCCTTTATGACCCGCCAGTATTTTTTTACCTGCTTCATTCATTAAACGTTTTTACACCTATAGCAACTTCGTGCCATTGTAAAGAAATGGATGTGTAGCCAGCTATCGTTTTGATGGGTATATTTTTACTCGCATTTTTTGCTTCAGGGGTGAAAAAGCTAAGCCTGAATGCTTACTAAAAATAAAGCTTGATATGGCAGGCTTTTTTACTTCATTACTAAAACAAATCAACATGAGAAGCATACTTTATATTATCGCAGTGGTTTTAGTAATAGCCTGGGTGTTCGGGTTCTTTTTTAGTGGCAACTCAAACCCCAGTGGCTTGTTGCATATCTTATTAGTGCTGGCAGTTATATCGCTGCTTATAGGTATTATTAGAAAGGCTTAATAACCGCTTAGACTGTGCCTGCATTATTGCAGTGCTTAGCTACAAGCTATAGGTCCAAATGGCCTGTAGCTTTTTTCATGAGCCTTAGTTCCTACAATCAATGTAGTAAAAAAGGAAGCTGTAATGTAGAATGTGAAGGAGCTTATACCCATTGATGAATATGGCAAAAAACATATTCTATTTGTTATTACCGGTTGATAAAGAAAAGGGCACCTCCCAGGAAGTGCCCAATTAAAATTGCGTTTGTTTAAACCACTGCTTTGGTAACCTTTTTCTGAATGCTGTCAACCTGTTCCATAAAAGCGGTAACCTTTGTATCGGAGTAGGCACCGTAGGCATCAACCAATGTACCTTTTGCACCATCGGCAGTTTCAATTACATACATAATAGAAGTATCTGCCGGATCGGAATTGCCTTCGAACCTGAAAAAGTTTACAATATTAACCTCCTCCGGGTTATAGATGCGATCGTTTTTTAACGAACGCAAACCATAATCGGTTGCTTTAAAATCATCATCATATCCATCTAATACCATCTTGTTTAAACAAAGAGCTAGGCTCTTCATGTGTGGCATGGTTGCATTATTTTCCATAATAAAACATTTGATTGTAATAGAACTTATTGTAGCTCTAAATTAATTGCCTTCCATTCTATTGATTCTTCTAAGTACAATTGGATTTTACTATAGTATCATCATGTTTTATTCCTGATGAAAAAGCCAGTATTGCTACCGGCAATTTCATCTATGGATACTAATACTCAACTCTTCACACTCTCGTGCATGTCGCGATATTTTTTGATGATATCGTGGGAATTTTTTAGCGATGATTGTTGCTCTACTATCATTTGGCGCACTTCGGTACTCATGTACGAGTCGGACTCAAGCGCTGCATTGTATGCTTTTTGGGCTACATCTTCTCCAAACTCACACGAAGCCAGAATGCCGGTACGATCCTTTCCGGAAACCGCTGCTTTCAAATCCATCCAAACCCTGTAAACCTTCCCGGAAATGGTGGTATTATCTGCAGGATCGCCACCCAATTTTGTAACCTGTTGAGTTAACTCTGCAACATACTTGGAACTTTGTCCGGCCATTTCGTTGAAAATAGCCTGCAAGTCAACATCGCTGTCTTTTGATTCCTTTGATGCTCGTTCATATCCTTCTACACGATCGTTGTTAATTTTTATCAGATCGTTTAAAACTCCTATTAATTCATCTTGCTTTTCCATTTGTATTTTTTTTAATAAAAATGATTAATTCAATGTCGAACATACCTATTAAAAAAATGTTCCCCTATCTGCAGTCGGTAACTCACTTTTTGTTTATTGAAGGTATTGCTCATACTGAGGAAATAATTTCTCGATGGGTTAATTAAAATAATTACGTGAAGCAACGGAGGCCTAAAACCAGCCGGCGTTAAAGGAGAAATTCTCATCTCCCATTTCAATGATCCTAACACAACACTATGAAAGCGCAATGGCACGACTTTTACCTTATTCCTGAAAATTCCATTTATGAAAAAACTACTTTTTACTTTCGCAATTGCCCTTACGCTTAACACAGCACTTCGTGCACAAAGTATGGGAACATCTTACAAAACAGCATTAGGTGTAAAGGTTTGGGATGGTGCCGGCGTTTCATTTAAAACATTTCTTACCGCACAAAATGCACTGGAGCTTATCGGTTATTTTTATAAGAATGGTACGCGTATAACTGGCTTGTACGAAATACACGGTCCTATTAGTGGCGCAAGAGGTTTGAAGTGGTACGTTGGTCCCGGAGCACACGTTGGCTTCTATAACAAAAAATATGGCGATGGTGCTTATGCCGGTATCGACGGTGTATTGGGCTTAGACCTGAAGTTCAATAAGGCACCTCTGAACATGTCTATCGACTGGCAACCTTCGTTTGAATTTGGAACTGACCGCGGCTTTAATGGTAACTGGGGCGGGGTTGGAATACGGTACACTTTTTAGCATGAAGTGCGAATCGTGAAATGTCAAACGTGAATCGTAAGCAAAGCCTCTCCGTTTTACAATACTTAGTCAAGTCATGGTTACCTCCCAAAGACCTCAAATTAAAAAAAGCTGCACTTATCAAAAGGTGCAGCTTTATCATGTTATATAATTTACGTTTGACGCACGCTTGACGCTTCGCGCCTAAAATGGCAAACCAATTGCAAGATTGTAAACAGTATTGGTTCTTCTGAACAGCTTGTTACCAAACTGGTCAATCACCAGGCGATCACCTGCTGGTCTGCGCGGATCGCTGATGGGGAATGCTACATCAAGTCTCAACAATAAAATGGAAAGATCGAAGCGGATACCTACACCCGCATCCGAAGCAAGCTCTTTCAAAAAGTTCTTCGAGAATTTTCCGCCTAGTTGCCGGCTATCATCATTGTATAACCAAACATTACCCGCATCGATAAAAATAGCTCCATAAAATATACCGCTGATCTGTGCACGGTATTCAGAATTGAGTTCAATTTTTATATCGCCTGTTTGGTCGGGGAAGAACGTGCGTGTAGTGGTTGTGTTTTGCAAAGCATTGTAAGTTCCCGGCCCTAACGACCTGCTTCGGAAACCTCGAAGGCTGTTGTTACCACCAACAAAAAATTGTTTTATAAAAGGCATTTGCGATGAGTTGCCATACGGGTAACCCACGCCGGCAATTATGCGGTTAGCCCACTGGTTACGTTGTCCAATTTTAAAATAATACCTAAAATCCACTTCAGTTTTTATGTACTGCGAAAACGGGACTTTGAATATCCTGGCGGTATCACCATTTTTCAGGTTTGGCTTTGTAATTAACCCTGCGATATTACCTGAAAGATCCAATAATGTATTCAGGTAAATACCACCGGGATTTTTTATAGTGGATGCTGCCAACTGGTTGTAATTGTACACATAGTTGGAACCGATGGTGAACTGTTTTTCTATCGCCCGTTTTAACAACGGCATAGTGTCTACACGCTTCTGGTATTCGTCGGTAACATTCAGCGGCTGTACAAAATTGATGGCTATCGGGTTGAAATTATGTTCCTTTTGCGGCGACTCTTTCCATATATAACCAAACTGTGTACGGAACGAATTAAGTGTATAAAGCTTCTGGCGGTTGAGCACATCGTATCCTAATTGAATATTTGTGCGGGGCACATAGGATCCGCTGGTATTTAATTTTACTATGGGGATGATAAACCGTGGGAAAGTCAGGTTAGCTTCTGCACCGGCTCTCGATACCGGGTACCTGCTACCCTGTGCACTTATTTGCACCTCGGTTCCTACATAAGCTTTTACCGATAGTTGTTCAGCACCACGCAATGCATTCCGGTTCTTCCACCGCAATGTAATATCCGAACCTGTTGAATTGTTTGATTTGCTGCTTCCGCCTAACTCGGCGCTCAGCGATTTTTTTGGCAGTGGGGTCAGGTAATAAAAAGCATTTAGTTTAAAGCTATCGGGCACCACTTCAAAGCGGTTTTTTACAAACTTAAACGTGCCGAGATTAATGAGCCTGCTTAGTGAAAGATTGTGATCGGTTCTGTTATAAAGATCGCCGGGCCGAAATCGCATCATCCGGTCGAACACCTGTGGCTTAAAAGTTTTTTTACGGTCGATAACATAGTAGCCTTTGTATAGAATGGAATCCATTTTCAAGGTATCTCTTCGTGCGGTATTTAAGTTGTAATTAGAATAGATGTACACATCGTTAATGCGATAGGCCTGCCTGTCTGCCATGGGTATACCCGGCTTAAAGCTTACATACAAATTCACCATTTCGCTGCCAATGGTGCTATCTACATAAATTATCAGGTTATCGGGACTGAAAAAATAAAACCCTTTTTCTTTTAAAGTAATATCAATGCGTGTTCTTTCCCCTTTAATAACATCCAGGTTAAAAGCATCGCCATTTTTCAAAATGGTTTTATCAGATATGGAACGGATGGTTTCGCTGATAACACTGCTATCCGACGGAAAAGTTACATTGTTGATCTTATACTGTCCGCCTGGCTCAACGGTGTAAGTTGCCTTTGCCTTCGTGTTTTTTACTAAGGTATCACCGGTAACCACCGCATGAAAAAAGCCACGGTTTTCCAGGTAATTGGTCAGTAATTCTTCATTCTTTTTAATATTTACCTGGCTTAATAAAACGGGTGGTTCGCCAAACTTTCTAATAATTGAACCGAGTCCTTTTCTGCCTTTGGGGTTTGGCTTACCGGCGAGGTTGTAAATACTCAGCTTCAAACGTATGCCCAACAATTTTGAGTTTGGCTTTGGGCGAATAAGACCTTCAAGATCTTCGGTAAGTACACTGTTCACTTTTTTGGGAGCAGGAGAGTTCTTCATTTTTACTGAAGCGCCTGTGTATAAAGCATCACCTGCAGCAATATTTTTTGTGTTGTTGCACGACGATAACCAAAGCAGTCCGCCTATTGCCAGCGCGTTGAAAAAAAAATGTATGTTTCGGGGCTTAATTTGCATCAGTACCATCATTGTCTAAAACGGGAATAGTTTTTCTAATATTGGCCGGCACCTTCTCTGTCATAGAGGTTGATTTGTTTTCTGCGGGAGGCGGCATTTTCTCTGCTTCCCTTGTCGCATTTCTTCTCACTCTTTTTTTCTTCAATATTTCCTGCAGCCTGTTATAATCCACTGATATAATGAAGCGAAGACCTGTCTCAATAACAAACCCTTCCACTATAGCTTCATACTGGTTCTTTCTGTAACCACGAAGCAGGTATTTACCATCCTTGCTAATGTTATAATCAATACTGATATTGCCAGCCACGGAGCTTCCGCTTTGGTTGGTTTGCTGTGGCCCCTGCAATTCAAAGTTATTACCAACGGTAACCTTTAATCGGTCGTTCAATAGGCGCTTGGATAAGGCTACATTAAAATCGGTACGGTTACGTAAGCTGCCTGTGGTATAATCTTCGGCGGTATTAACATCAAAGGTGATGTCTACCCCCGCTATCAAATCCGAAGCGAGATCGTTAAGTTGTTGTGTAAGTATTTTACTCACACTTTGTAAAGCATAAGCCTGCGCATTAAAGCCGCCGCCACTGCTTTCAAATGGATTTTCCGAAACAAACCTGTTCAACAACAGCAGGGCAAATACCTGTTTGTTTAATTCCGATGGTTCGGTTTTCAGCAGGTC
>JANPIA010000535.1:0-2422 GCA_031424735.1 Segetibacter sp. | reverse complement strand
CGGCAATCTTTACTTCATTTATGTTTTTAATTAATTATTACGACCTTATTACATTATGGGTTGGCGAGGGAAAGTACATCGGCAATCAAATACTTTTTGTTTTGGTAATTGCCAGCTTTGTTAACCTGCTTAGTTACTTTATGAGCAATGTAGGCTATGCATTGGGTGATATAAAAAAGAACAGCAGCTTTAACATTGTACGTAGCCTTGTATATGCAGTATTGGTGTTTTTGGCGGCCCGATATTACGGTATAGTTGGTACTGCTGTTGTATTGCTGGTTACGGTATTGTTTTTCGATCTGGGTTACTTTTCTTTCCGGGTTAATAAGCTTGGCTTTTTACCTATCACCCTAATAAAATTAATTGCAGGCCAGTGTTTAATTATTATACCCGCTGCGGCGGCTGCTGCCTGGCTAATTCATTTATTCATTAAAGTAAACATACAGGCCAATATGTATTGGGCAAAGTTGATAACAGGCTCGGCCCTGTTTACTACATTCTTTTTAGTGTTGCTAATATTTACTGATAAAGGAATAAGAGACCAGATGAAGCAATTTAAAATGCGGCTGGCAATAAGCTTTCTTTAAAAAAATCTATTTGAACTTAAACTATTGACTATGCCAAAATTTGTTGTAATGCTCCGGGTAAAAGACGGGATCATGTTTGTAGATGAATGGCTTGAATGCATGTCGAAAATAGCTGATGAAATTGTTGTGCTCGACAACGGTAGTACAGATGGAACCTATGAAAAACTTGCAGCGCACCCAATGGTAGTGGATATTATACGAACCGAAGGTTACAACGAGGGGCGTGATAAGAACATGCTTTATGAAAGACTACGAAACCGTAAACCGGACTGGTGCGTTTGGATTGATGTAGACGAAATATTTGAACCCGGCTTTAACCGCAGCCAGCTCAACAAACTAATGAGCAATAAGTACATCAATAAATATGCATTTAGGCGCTTTCATTTTATTGACCGCGAACATTTTGCGGGCTCGTGGTTTAGGCTAAATTATACGGCTGGTCACGATCGGGTAATGTGGAGGGAGAATCCATCTGGCTACTTTGAAAACAAGGTATTGGACTCACCCAACATCAAGGGCATCAAAGGCTTTCAAAGCAACACCTCTTTCAGGTTAAAACATCTTGGGTATATAAGCAAAGACCTTGTAGACAAAAAGGCTGATATATACCGGGCCATCACTCCTGATATTGAAAAGACCCTTCAGGAAATGTATATGCGTGGCGAAAAGAAAATCAAGTGGATAGATGACCACTCTTCGCTGAAGGTGCGTATGCTAAATATGTTGCTTACCCTGCTGCGCATAAAAACCATCCCCGCAAGGGCATTAAAAAAAATTGCTGCCAAATTACAAAAGCAACCTGTGGCCCTGCACCCGGCCGGGCAAACCCTCCGGGTTTCTTAAAGCGACCTCTTTTAATATTATAATGAACGCGATTGTTAGAATATTTAATTACCGGTTTTATGTAAAGGAAATACTGTTAGTATTTGCAACGTACCTGTTGATGGAAGGTATTTTCTCCTGGTTGTTTATGCCGGTTTCGATGGTAGTATTGGCTTACGAAAAAGGGTTAAGCCTCCTCATTTATGGTTTCATGTTATACTCTTATTTAAAATTGAAAAGCGATGAACGGATCTATGTAGGGCTCTTTACCATATTTATTTTAAAGCTGGTTTTTGAATCGTTGTTTGAGTACGGAACCCCATTTAGGCAGTTTACCATGTTTACGGTTTTATACCCGGTCATTTTTGTTGTGTTTATCAAATACATCTGCCGCCAGTATGAGTTGGACTTACTGGAGTTTATTGCAAAATTTTATCTGGCAACTTATATCGCGTTTATGGCAATATATGGACACCAGTTTTCATTAAGCCTCGATGCTATAGAAATGAATGACTACGGACCTTTCTCAGGCGATGGCCGCATCATACATGCCCGGTCGGTGTTCATGTTGATCATTCCCCTGGTGTGGTTTCTTCACCAATATACAATGCGTAAAAAATTAATTACGCTGGTCATTGTTTTGTTCTGCGCTACTGCAATCATCATGCACCAGCACAGGTCGGTATGGAGCAGTGCTTTGGTTGCGTTAATGCTGTATGGTTACATCAGTATACGCAACAATAAAAATATTACCGGCAGGTTCTTCAGCATACTCATGGGCAGCTTAATGATGTTGCTGGTAGTGTATTTTTTTATATCCAACCTTTACCCGCAGTTGGTAGAATTTCTGGGCGATCGCTTCAGCGATATTTTTAACCCATCAAGAGAAGGAAGTACTGGAAATTTTAGAATAGAACAAAGAGAAGTATACTTTAAAATGTTTTTAGACAGGCCTTTCTTTGGTTGGACCAACGAAGGCTTTGAAATGGATAACCCGCTGGTTGACTGGTGGC
>JANPIA010000534.1:0-8745 GCA_031424735.1 Segetibacter sp. | reverse complement strand
GCCACAGGCAGCACAACCTTCCGGGTCGGACTCGCCAATAATGATTGGCAGATGTTTTAATGAAGGAAAAGATGACACCAGCTCAAAGCCATTTGAAACTGCTTTCAACTGTGTACCCAAGCCCATGCGCACATGCCCGTTTACCACACGTGGACCGCCCTTTGCATGAAAAGCGATAAAGTCAAGCGGTGTTCCAACTTTGCCCGTAACCGCGTTGGTGTCGGATACAATATGTTTTAAAAATTCTTCCAGGAATCTATATCCTGATCCCCTGCCCAGTGGACCAGTTGTATGCGGTCCGCCTATTTTACCTGTTGGCAATGCACGCCTAACCGCATCGGCAGAATAATCATATAATTTAAAATATTCCTTTCGTGTGCCACCCCAATAGGCAATATCGGGCTCGTTCCAAAGTTCCCAATACCAGCTTTCCACTTCTTCCTTACCATACCTTTCAATAGAATGTTTCACCCACTGGTAAACAAGCTCACCCCACTTTTTATAGTCCTTTGGCGGGTATCGCCAACCTGTATAAATTTTGCCATAGTCTTTTCCCGGTTGCCAATCGTGCGCATAGGGTTGTGGTTTTGTTGACATTGCTTCGGGCATGAAGCTTAACTCAGCCATAGGTTTCAGCCCACGGTTTATATAGGTATCAAAAATGCTGTCAACTATTCGCCAGTTGTAAATGGGATTGCCTGCGGCATCTTCGGTATAAGCATTTGTTGATCCCCATTTCATTGCTGCTTTACCATCGCCGGTGGTTAGCATATTGTGCGTGCGCACATATACAGGAACAGGGCTGAGCGCAGCAATTTCCGAAAGAAGTTTCTTGCCATCTTTCATGTAAGTATAATTTGGCTCGTCGTAACCAAACCATGCCCAAATGGGCACCATAGGTCCTTTATCTTTCGACAGGTCTATAACCAGCGAAGTAGTTTCCGGCTGCGGTAACTGGGCGTAAGATGACACACATAGCAGCAACCCCACGATCGTAAGCAAATAAGGATTGACTTTATGCATGCTAACAATTTAATTCAATAAAGAATGGATTAATAGCCTGAAAGGCTATAATGTGAATAGCCGTGGGAGCATCCCACGTATTAAAGGCCTTTCACGACATCGACCCTGAAGGGGTTGAAACATCTTCAACTCCTGCTGGGTTGCCCGAAATGATTTAACTTTTGACACCGGATTGCATTCGGTGCTATGCATATTTAACCCCTTCGGGGTTGTTTAGCCTGCCATAACAGGCGATAGCTACCGACTGTTCTTATTGAGAAAAAATTAACTACCCGGTTTGATTTCTAACTTTATTCTTAACACCGTCAATCTATCCTTCGCCGAACAAAGATCAAACTGTACAAGAGGGCGATGCAACGATTTAAAATTGTAACACTACCGCCCGGTTCATAGAATTTTACTTCACCATTTTGTATAGCTAAAATTATTTGCGCTACTTATTTTTTTATCCAAACAATTGAAACGGGTGTTCTGCCGGTAACGGGCTGTGGCGGCTCGTTGGGGCGTGTTGGTTGTGTTACGGTTGTTGACTGCGGAAGCGGCGTTGGCTGCAAACGATTGAGGCGCGCATAATTTGGAACAGCCATTAACGGTGTGCCATCTGCCCATGTTCCTTTGATCGTCATTACGCCTCTTAAAAAATCAGGTTTCCACTCCGTGGTAAGTGGTGTAGAGCCTATTGATTTTGTAATATCCTGCCCATCGGATGACTCAACATTATAAACTAAAGGACCGTAACGTAAAGCCACCCTCCCACTATCTGCCTGAATTCTTTCATCAGCAGTTACTGTTTGAATTTCCATGGGAAGCACCACATCAATCTTGTCGCCCTTCGTCCAGGTGCGGCGAATAACTGCATAGCCATTCTTCATTACCAAAGGAAACTTCTTTCCATTTACCATAAGCGACTTAAGACCGTTAACCTGTGGTACCGGTGTGTAAAGCTTACTGGTTGTGCGGTTAGGCACCCGAACATATACAGTAAACTCCTTTGAAGCTTGCGGATTAACCGTCATGGAAACATTGCCCGACCATGGATAGTCTGTCTTCTGCACCATCTCCACATCCATACCCACTATCTTCTCTACTTTTATGGTGCTGCCTACAAACATGTTTACGTACAAGCCATCATCACCCCTAACATACGTCCACGTAGGCATCATTAAAAGTGTACGCGGAATATTACCCACGCAGCATGGGCAAACATGCCATGCATAGCGTGCCTGTGATGATGACAAGGCATTGGTATAATAGAAATTTTTTGCGTCCAGGTCCAACGATCCCAATAATGCATTGTACATGGTTTCCTCGTAAAGGTCAGCATATTTTGCATCATGATAGGCGAGGTTCATTTTGTATTGAAAGAAGATCAATCCTGCACTTGAACATGATTCGCAGTAGGCATTATTACGAAGCGAATAATTTGGACCAAATCCTTCAGATGTTTCGCCACTGCCAATACCACCCGTGAGATAATATTTTTTGTTGACCATATTATTCCAGAGCGACATTACTGCGCTTTGGTAATCGATATCACCTGTTTCAGCAGACACATCTGCCATAGCTGAATAATTATAAGTGGCACGCACCGCATGCCCTACCGCTTCATATTGTTGCTGTACCGGAACATGGCTCTGATCGTATTCACTTCCTTTATCACGACTATCCAATAAAAATTTAGCAAGTTTTACATAGCTATCTCCATGGCTACCCTTACCTTCCATATCGTTCACAAAACGTCCGAAGCGCACAAGAGCCTGCTCCATTTCCTGGTGACCGTCGTACCATACCTTTTTACCTGGACCTATACCGATATTATTTACCCAGCAATCCGCTAGTTTTTTTGCTGCATTATAAAGGCGCTTATCCTTTCCTTCTGTAAGTGTGTAATGGTTAATGGCTGACTCAATAAAGTATCCTGCTACATAACCTTCGTGATCGCCGCGATTTCTTGGAGACCAGCGTTCACGCCACCTTGCAGTATCGCGAAGTGTAAATGCTGTTTGAAGGTAACCGTCGGGTTCCTGTGCAGCTATGATGATAGGTATCCACTCATTAAGCGTTTTTTCCATTTTTTGATGTGCGGCAATAATCTCTTTGTCGCCCTGCGGATCAACCATTAAAGCAATGCACATAGCTTCTATAGTTTGGTGCACCCATGCATTGGAGAAAACATAACCTTTATGCCTGGCATGTGGTTCACCGCGCACTGCTTTGCCGGCTTCTATAAAATTATCAATGCCACCTTCACCTGTGGTAAGGTCTGTACGATTATTCTGGTCGATACAGAAAGGTATCCAGTTTACAATCATTGCTTTGGCCCGGTCGTTCCATAATTTGCTGTCTATTTTATAGCGCTTGGTGTACACTACATCCAAACGCTTTTCCTTAGGTGGCTGGTGCACCGTTACTTTTAAAGTTGAAGCCGAAGTTTGACTGCCTTCGGTGGCTGTTAGCGTAAGTTCATACTCACCGGGAGTTGTAAACATAGCGGTTGCTTCGTTTGAAGAAGCATCATTGAATTCAACCTTTCCGGGACCTGCAGTTTTCGTCCAGGTACCAGTTGCCGGGGTTATAGATTTAATATTACCAGCCAGGTAACTTTTTCCGCCTACCATTACATCCCTGTCAATTCCTGCAACTACAACCGGCGCTACATCCGGCGAGTTTGGCGCTTTAAATACAATCCATTCAAGTAATGTTGCCGCACCCCTGTCTGCCGAGTCTAATTCAATACGTATCCGGTTGGTTTTAATTTCATCAAACGTTGTTGAGTTTAACTGCCTGACTGTAGTATCTAACCCTTTTAAAATTTTAACAGGCACAAAACTGCTTCCATTCCAATATTGAATCCTATATTTTTCGGGCAGGCGGGTTGAGCCATTAAAATTCCACCAAAAGATGGCGATTTCGCTGGTTTCAACTGGTTGTTTCCATTCGTATTGCACCCACATATTGGTACGTGGTTGTGGCGTTCTGTTTCCCCCACCCCTGAAGTTGCCGGGAGGCGGTGTTGGTGCAAGCCCATCGTTCAAAAAATTGACCGGTTGCCCAAAGCGTTGAGAACTGGAAGCCGCCGCCACTATTGCCAGGTTGGGACGTGTAGTAAGTGGTTCTATTTTTTGGGCGAAAGAACAAAAAGAAAGCACGGTGGAAAAAGTAGTGGTAATGAAAGCCGAAATTATTTTTGTTTTCATAAAGCGTTTTCTTGCTATTTAAATTCGTTGACCAACCTATAAAATGCCGCAGCCTGTTTATTTTGTACTCAGTTACCGGCACATCGCTAATTATCAAAAATAAAACTACACCAAGGGACCCTATTTCGGTATCCGGTTATTCACCTGTATTTGCCTGATTTTGCTATAATCTTCGGGCTTTCTAAACAATTAAATTTCCTGGTGAATTTAACTTTGTTGTAAAGCGAGGAAAAACTAATAAGCAACAACAACGAATTCAATGGTTTATATTAAAAAGATTAAGTTGGTTGTAGAAGTAGCAGGTATTTTTTTAGAAATTTGATAAGAAAAGATGGTCCAAAAAAGCCCGTAAACACAAAGTTTTACGAGCTTTTAATTTCGAAAGAAATCATGATTGCCGGGATGACAAGTTGATTTGTTTAGCAGTAAAAATTATTAAATCAATGTTTTATAAAATTACTACTGGTAATGTCGCCTACTTGGTTACGCTCCTGATTCAAAAAGTTTATTGTGCAAAGATCATGAAATCCAAACAAAAAAATTTCACTCCTCAATAAATGGTTCATCTATAATACAATTTTACAGGTTTAGCTTATCAACTTTTCACCTGCTTCAATACCGAGATTGCTCAAATCGTATGCTATAAAAACAGTTTGATTATTGAGTTGCAATTAAGATCATCATTCAAAATCAGTTAAAAAAATATCTCAACCAATAAGTCCGGAATTTAAAAACATAAAGACTGTTTACTGTGGTAATTCACGAAGATAAGCCGCTCTATCCGCAAACGTCTATACTGTTCATAAAGACTCCACAGCCATAACCAACTTACCGCACGGGTCATCCCACGGCACTTGTACTTATTCATTAAGTCGGAAGTTCAATACCAGAATTTGACAAAATTTAGAGAACGTTATCAATATACTCATTAAACAAACCAATTGAATTGCAGGCATCGAATAATTCCTCTATTTTCTCTTTGTTTAATTCTTTAACTATGGTTCTATCTTTAAGAATTATCTCTTTTAAAGGCACTCCTTCAGACTGTGCATTCACACAACATTGCTCAACCAACTCATGTGCATCTGCTTTACCAATTTTATCAGCCAAAGCCAACGCTACATTTTCCGCATAAATTAGTCCGTTGGTCAATTCAAGATTAGCAAGCATACGTTGCGCATCAACTTCAAGTCCATTGGTTAACTCCACAGCTTTCTTCACTGCGCCGGCAGTAAGCTTTACAATATCACTTAAGGTTTCCCATTCGGCATGCCATAACCCTGTTGCTCTTTCGTGGTCATGTGTCATGCAGGAAAGCATAGTGGCAACAAGACCCGGAACACGGTTAGCGTTTGCTAGAATGGCGATACAACCGACAGGGTTTCTTTTATGCGGCATGGTTGAAGAACCACCTTTGCCAGTTGCAGATGGCTCAAACACTTCTGCAATTTCTGTTTGCATGAGCAAACTGATGTCTTTCGCCATCTTACCAATGTTACCTGTTAGTATGCCTAAAGCGGATGATATGGTAACAAACCTATCTCTCTCGGTATGCCAGGGCTTGGAAGGATTTTGTAAATCTAATAGTTCACTCATTGTTTCACTCACCTGCAATCCTTTTTCCTGCATGCCTGATAACGTGCCAACAGCTCCGCCTAGTTGTAAAGCAAACCCTTGCTGTAATAAAATCTGAATAGTTTTTTGTGAGCGTAGCAATGCATCTAACCAACCTGCTACTTTGTACCCGAATGTTATTGGTCGTGCATGTTGCATGAATGAGCGACCAATCATTACAGTCTTTCTATGTTCTTCTACTAGTGAAACTAATTGTCTTATTAGTTGCTTCAAGTCTTCAGCAATCATAGTGACAGCATCTTTTGCTTGCCGCATGATTGCTGTATCTATAACATCCTGGCTGGTTGCACCATAGTGCACATACTTTGCGGCTTCCGAATCTTTTTGTTTGACGGCTGCTGTTAGTTGTTTGATCAATGGAATATTTACGTTGCCGCCTAAACCTGCATCCGCTATTAATTCCTCGAGATTTATGTTTTCAACTTTGCAGCATTCTTCAATTGTGTTGGCAACATTAGCTGGAATTAACTCGTGCTTTGCCTGTGCTTTGGCTAATACAGCTTCAAACTGAAGCATATAATTAATCAGCGCTTCATCAGTATAGAGGCTATTTACTTTTTCTGAATAAAAGATGTTTTGATACAGATGCTGCATTGTTTGAAGTTAAACTCTTTCAATGATGGTAGCATAACCTTGTCCTACACCAACACACATGGTTGCTAAGGCATATCGCTTGTTTTGCTTTTGTAATTCAATAGCGGCGGTTTGAATAATTCTTGCGCCGGACATACCTAAAGGATGTCCTAAAGCAATAGCTCCACCGTTGGGATTGATGCGGCTGTCATCATCCTGTAATCCTAATTGGCGAATGCATGAAAGGGCTTGCGCAGCAAAGGCTTCATTGAATTCGAAAATATCTATATCATCTAAAGTAAGCCCTGCTTTTCGTAACGCTTTCTTTGTTGCTTCCACAGGACCAATACCCATAATGCGTGGCTCAACTCCTACTACCGCTGAAGAAACAATTCTTGCCTTTGGTGTGAGGTTATAAATTCTAAGCGCTTCTTCCGAAACTATAAACAGGGCTGCTGCACCATCATTTATTCCTGATGCATTACCTGCTGTAACGGAACCACCTTCCTTTTTGAATGCAGGTTTTAATGAAGCCAATTTTTCTAAAGTGCTGTTTGGCTTTATAAATTCATCGTTTGCAAATAAGGATTTCTCGCTTTTACCAATCGTGATTTCAACGGGCACAATTTCTTCTGCAAACCTGCCTTCCTGTTGAGCTTTAGCGGCTTTCATTTGTGTTGCATAGGCAAATTTATCCTGGTCTTCGCGGCTGATGTTATATTGCTCTACGAGGTTTTCAGCTGTTGTACCCATCGCATCTGTTCCATACATTTTATGCATCAGGGGGTTGACAAAACGCCAACCGAAACTGCTGTCAAACATTTGGGCATCGTTGCCAAAAGGCTTTGAAGTTTTAGAAATTACCCAGGGGCTTCTGGTCATGTGTTCCATGCCACCTGCAATAAATACATCTCCATCACCCGCTTTAATTGCACGTGCTGCTTGGATAACTGCCGACATACCTGAAGCACAAAGACGGTTCACTGTTTCGCCAGGTACACTTGCTGGTAAGCCTGCAAGGAGTGATGCCATGCGGGCTACATTTCTATTGTCTTCTCCAGCCTGGTTGTGGCAACCGAGTATTACATCATCAATTACATCGGTTGGTATTTGTGGATTGCGTGTTACCAATTCTTTTATAACCAATGCTGCTAAATCATCCGCACGAAAGGTGGCAAGGCTTCCACCGAAACTGCCAATTGGTGTTCTTATTCCATCTACTATGTATGCTTGCATTTAATATGATATTTTGATATTGAGATATTGGATATTGGATATTGGATATTTTGATATTGTGATATTGTGATATTAAGAGATTGAGATATTGTGAGATTTGGTCTTTCCAATAACCACTTTAATATCTCAATATCGTCTTCAATATCTCAATATCCTCTTTAATATCTCAATATCTTTTTGCTGAATTGAAAACAAATAGTACAAGAGTGCGACGCAAGTAAAGCCTAATAGTAGTACAACTGCTAAGTACATAAAAATAAAAACCATTAAACATTACTCCATCATATCAATATCACAATATCTCAATATCTCAACATCACAATCTCACTTCAAACTTAGCTGTTGTTTTGGCGCTTACATCTTCAAGGGTTGCGTTGGGCATTAGTTCAGTTAAAGTCAATGCACCGTCATGAAAAGTAAATACGGCAAGCTCTGTAATTATTATGTCTACAGCTTTCATTGCTGTTAATGGCAACGTGCATTCCGGAACAATTTTGCTGCTGCCATCGCTGTTGGTATGGCTCATCACAATGATTAACTTTTTTGCGCCGGCTGCTAAATCCATTGCTCCGCCAACACCTAATAATGGCTTACCAGGCACAGCCCAATTGGCAAGGTTAGCTGCTTCATCCACCTGCAACCCGCCCATGATGGCTACATCAACATGACCACCACGTATCATGGCAAAGGAATCTGCACTATCAAAATAACTGCTGCCTGGCAAAGCGGTTACGGGTATCTTACCGGCATTAACGGGATAGTCCATTGCACCGCCACCATCAGCCGGCGAAGGACCAACGCCCAACATGCCATTCTCAGTATGAAGAATAATTCCATCTTCTGATTTTATAAAGTCGGCAACCAGCGTGGGGATACCAATTCCTAAGTTAACAACGTCTCCTTTTTTGAGTTCTGCAAATGCACGTTTAGCCATATTGCTACGGGAATCATCGGCTTTTTTTGCGGCACTTAATGAAGCAGATGTGCCTAAGCCTTCCAAAGTAACATGAGCCTGAACAAGGTAATCGACGTAACAACCTGGGGTATGAATAAAGTTGGGGTCGAGCGAACCAACAGGAAC
>JANPIA010000533.1:0-20235 GCA_031424735.1 Segetibacter sp. | reverse complement strand
GAAACGGATATACCTGACAATAACATTATTGGCACTCAGGCTTACCGGATGATCCGCTATGCAAATTCCATCGCCTGGTGCAGTTTGACCGGCAATAGTGGTATTTGTGCGGTTGATAGATAGCCCTGAATTCAAATGTATGGTTCCTGAAACACGAAATACAATGGTACGGTATGGGGCGGAAGCTGCAGAGAGGTTAACCGCATAACGTAAACTTCCGGGTAAGTTGTCGTCGTTAAGGTTGGTTACTTCAAGCACCGTTGTAGCTACGGAAGGTGTACCCCTGCCTCCGGTGGTAAACCGCCCGGCACCTTCAGCAGTAGGAAACGCAATTTGCTGCGCATGCAGCACATCCATCACTATCATAAACATTAGCAGCAGAAAAGTATATTTCAATTTCATATGAGTAATCATTTAATAAAAAAATGGAGAATGAGGCCGCACGGGCTTTGTATAGCAGCGGAACTTTGTAAAGACGACTTTACTGTTTGTTTCATATGGCATCGTTTAAACCGGGGATAGCGACTACAAGCGATAACTATCCCTATATTTCGATTTTCAAATTCACTATTATTTGCATATCCCAAGCGTTTTTTCTGCGCAATCGTTACCGATAACGTTTGCGGAAAACAATTTGACCTGCTATCAAAAATCTGCGTTTCTTTAGTACAGGGTTGCAGCCACAATTTATTGCTATACAACCAATGCGCCCCTTTTAGTTTTATCTGCGATCCTATCTCTCAACTTCGGGCTAAACCGACCAACAATAAATACGATGCTAAGAATTGCCGTTATTTCCTATCTAGCAATTTTACACTGCAACATCGCTATGTCGCAAAATAATTATTGGATAGAAAGTTTTGAGAGCACGAATATACCGGGTAACAGCACGTCATATGTTGCCACCCCTACTAATATAATCTTACCAACTTCGGGCACATGGAATATGTATTACGTGTACCGCGGCGGAACGGTGTGTGGTGGTAAGCCATTACGGCTAATGAAGAATACTTCTTCGGGCATTAGCGGTAGCGCATTCGCTATAACACCAACGTTCCCTTCCGGCATCGGGCAAATATCTTTTCTTGAAACATCGTCTGCAGCGCGAAATGTTACGATCTACAAGTCAACCGATAATGGTGCAACCTGGGCGCTACTGCAAACCGTTTCCACTTCTGGAGCTGCCTGTAACAATACGCTGCTCACCATCAACGATGCATCCGTTACTAAATTAAAATTTCAAAACGAAACCACTTCGGATGTGAATCTCGACAGTATGATCGTTACAAAAAATGGAACCATTGTAGATGTGGCAGGGGGTGGTTCGGGACCAACCGACACAACCGGGTGGTATGTGGATACTACCCGGCTTTTGCCTGCATTTCCCGGTGCGGAGGGAGCGGGTAAATATACACGGGGTGGCCGCGGTGGCGTTGTGATAGAAGTGACCAACTTGCTGGATGATATTAACGGCAATACAGTTGGCAGTTTCAGATGGGCGCAAAAACAAAACACCGGTCCTAAAACCATTGTGTTTAAGGTATCCGGTACCATTCATTTAGTGGATGCCCTATCGTTTGCAAGAGGTGATGTAACCATAGCCGGGCAAACAGCACCGGGCGATGGAATTACGTTAGCCGACTACCCGGTTACCATCGGTAAAAAAAATATAATCATGCGGCATATCCGTTTTCGTTTGGGCGATGTGGGTATACAACGAACTGCTTATGCAAGCTCCGCTGGCGATGCAGTGAATTCATCAGGGGGTGCAAATGCGGATAGTATTATTGTTGATCATTGTACTTCAAGCTGGTCTATTGATGAAGCTGCGTCGTTTAAAAACATGACGCATTTTACCATGCAGAATTGTTTGATAAGTGAACCACTGAACCAATCGGAACATACCGGCGAACTGCATGGTTACGGCGGAATTTGGGGTGGAGTGAATGCATCGTTTCATCATAATTTGTTTGCGCATTGCAGCAGCCGTAACTGCAGGTTCAATGGCAGCCGCCAATATTCAGGCGGCGAACTGGACACCGTGGACTACCGCAACAACGTAATCTATAACTGGGGCATCAATACCATTAATGGTGGCGAAGGCGGTTTCTATAATATTGTAAATAACTATTACAAACCGGGTCCATCAACCAGCGCAAGTGTTATTAGCAGAACTTTGAATCCTTACAAAGATGGCACCCTTCCTTACGGCAAATATTATATGACAGGCAATATAGTTACCAGCTCAGCCGCTGTTACAAACAACAACTGGCTGGGGGTTAAAATGGAAGATGGCATCAGTGCCCTGGAGGATACAGCTTTATCAAAAGTTAGTAATCAAATTAAGGTGTACAGGGTTACCACGCATACCGCCCAGGAAGCTTACGATTATGTATTGCAGAATGCAGGTGCAACGCTTCCAAAAAGAGATACACTTGATCAACGCATCATCAGCAACGTAGTCAATGGTACCGGGCGGATCATTGATGTGCAGGGAGGGTTTACCGCGTTTACCGATACGTCGTTAACCAAAGGAGCCTGGCCCACCCTACTATCAAGAACCGCCCCCGTAGATAACGACCATGATGGCATGGCTGATGAATGGGAACTGCAACGAGGGCTGAGCCCTGCTAATGCCAGCGATCGCAATGGAATTAGTTTGAATGGCTATACGCATCTTGAAAACTATTTGAATGGCGACAGCATTGTTGCTTTTGGTGTCTCAAATACCTGTATACCGGTTCCTGCAATTGTCGCAACAAACAGTAGTAAATGGATAGAAGCGAAAGACACATCGTATGTGCGGCTGATATCCACCGATACAAGCAACCTTGTAGCGGCTATAAAAGATGTTGGCAATTATGGACCCTTCAATGTTTCGTACTATACAACCAACACCAACAGGTCGCTAAATGGTAAAGCTTATTTAAACAGGAATGTCACCATCACCTCATTAACCCCGGGTTCAATTTCTTTGCCAGTAACGGTGAGAATTTATTTTAGTAAAAGCGAGTTTGATGCATTGAAAATTGCAAACCCATCCATCACTTCGTTAGCTGACCTCAGGGTGCTGAAGGTGAGTGATAACAATTGCCCTGCATCATTACAAGGTGTTGTAACGGAAATCGTGCCGGCTGCCACTAGTGTATATGGTACCTATGCAAACGGCTATTATGTTGAGTTTGCAACCCAAACATTCAGTACGTTTTTTATTGGTAGCGGCAGTGGTGCATTGCCCACTACTTTACTTTCGTTCAAAGGATCGTACACAGGCAAAGATGTGCGAACAGAATGGACAACATCCAATGAAATCAATACAAAAGAATTTGTTGTAGAGAGAAGCTTGGATGGCATTCGATACAATACATTGGGCAAAGTTGGCGCACGAAACATTATGGTTAGCCAGACATATGCTTTTACAGATGTAAACCCTTTGCAAGGGGTTTCGTACTACAGGTTAAAGATGGTTGATAACGATGGAAAGTTTACTTACAGCGAGGTCGTTCATATCAACATCAAAACCCATAAAATTCTCACGGTTTATCCAAACCCGGTAAACGATTATTTCACGCTATCACACAGCAAAGCGGCTACCAGCGCAACCATTCGGGTGTTATCCGCTGACGGAAAAGTTTGGATGAAAATACGGGCTGGTCTTAATTCCTTCCAAACTATTGTTCCGGTTTCTGTGCTTGCTCGTGGTATGTACCTGGTTGAATTTGTGAATGATGGAGAGCGGAATGTTCAGAAATTTACCAGGCAGTAAATTAATTTATTGTAACTAATGCATGAGCTGGCGGCGTAAGAAAATTCTGTCTGGATTTGCCTTTTCATTTCAACTTCCGAACAAACGTTTTTTGCTGATCAGTCACTTTTTCTCACCAACAATCCATTCAAATAAACCTCCACATTAGTATAATGTTTATGCAGTTTATGCCCTATTGCATCAGTACCATCGTTTGCATTTAATCCATGTAACTTTTCCCAGGTATCGGGCATCCCATCTTTGTCGCTGTCGGTTGGTGTGGGTGCTGTTTTCAAAAAGGGCCAGGCGTTTACCGTAAGTTCATAAGCAGTTCCATGCGCAAAACCTCCCTGCACATCTATCATCCCGCCTGTTCCGTTTCGCACTTCTTTTATAACTCTTTCGTCAAGCGTGTCCCGTTTAAAACTTGCACCGGCATTGGATAAAACCTGCCCGTACGCACCTTGCGAACTTTGGGTTTTTACTTCGGCAGTTTCAAAAGGCACATTCATTCTAGCCTGTTGCGCATCCGCATCCGTCCCATCATTCATTACTACCCCACGCCAGTTATTAGAAGATACTTCCGCGGAGCCTTCTACAAAATTTCCATCAACATAAAATTTACCAAAAGGAATGGACGGTGCCTTTTTGTATGGATTTAAAATTCTCGACCGAACGCTCTTATTGGTTGTTGGTCCTGGTTTGTAATAATTGTTAACCAGGTTATAATTGCCTCCTTCCCCTGCATATACATTGTTCGATCCCCAATTATAAATCACGTTGTTCCGGAAGTCGACAAACTCGGCAGGTATGTTACGAATGCCGTCAAACCGTGGTGTACGGTTGCCGCAATGCGCAAATAAATTATGATGGCCAGTTGTATGGCGTCCACCCCAAATTCCCCCATAGCCATGGTGTTCATAGTCTTTATCGCCTGTTTCAAAATGATAAGAGTAATTCAACGGTTCGGAAATCAAATTCCATTGTAACGTAGTGCTGTCGCCAGCATATACCGAGAATACCTCGTCGGTACTCCAACTCATAGAGCAATGATCTATGATCAGCTTATTGCAACGGGTTCCGCCGAATGCATCATCACCACCGTTACCATCTACCATTCCGCCGCGCTGGTTTTTATCGCCCATACGAAAACGCATATAGCGTATAACGATGTTGTTACCTTTCACCTCAACCGGATAATCTGCCAAACATATTCCATCGCCCGGTGCCGATTGGCCGGCAATGGTTATATCGGAAGTGAAGGTTAGTTTAGATTGAAGATGAATAGTGCCTGAAACGCCGAAAACGATTATTCGCGCTCCTTTGGTTTGTACCGCAGCTCTTAAGCTTCCGGCGCCATTATCATCCAGGTTAGTTACTATTAATACTTTACCGCCCCTTCCACCTGATGTATATTTTCCGAAACCTTCAGCACCCGGGAAAGCCACGGGTTCTGTTTCATTTATAGTCTCCGCTTTTTGCATGGTGCTTTTTTGCGAACTGCATCCAAGGTCAAAACATAAAAACAACGCTAAAGTCATCGTAAGTGTAGTTCGCATATTTCGTCAATTTTCAACTAACAAATAAGGCTGCCCTGGAGCAGCCTTATTCAAAAATTATTTATAATCAATAACCGGGGTTTTGGGTTAGGTTGATGTTGGCATCACGTGCAGCCTGCGGTAGCGGTAACAATTCCGACTTACCGGTTGTGAAGCCGGTAGCAAACCTGCTTAAAGGCGAAGTGGTACCTGCTGCGGAAATGGCTGTTGTTACCCAGTTGATTTTTGTAGTACCTGCAGGTGTGGTTGTTGGCGCCGTTGTATAATACGAGTTTGACCAAATACTAAAATCATCGGCAGTGGTAGGTGTTTTATAATACATAGCTATTGGCAAGTTTGCGTTAGCTGTATAATCCGGGCCGCCTGCCATGTAGGTATAGGAACTGATACCAGTTTGGGTTGCCATGTTTGCGAGGTTGGTTTTTGCTTCAGCAATAGCTTTCGCCAGCAGGTTCCAGCGGATAAGGTCATATTTTCTTACGCCCTCTCCCCCAAGTTCAAGCGATCTTTCTCTAACAAGGAAAGAGAAAAAACCTGCCTTACTCATGCCGGCCGGAGCATCAACAGTACTAACCGTGCTAATAGGTCTTCCAAAGCCTCTCCGTCGTACCATATTCAATGCATTGTAAGCCAAAGCAGTTGGACCGTTCAGCTCGTTCTCGGCTTCTGCCAGCATAAGCAATACATCTGAGTAACGAAGTATCTGCCACTTTAGTCCGAGGTATTGAACAGCATTTGTTGGTGAAATAGTTGGATTGGTTACCCAGTCGCGACGGTATTTGCCATCGTTTAAAGCAGTTAGTGCCAGCCCAATTTTTGTAACCCCATCAGAAGCTACGTTGTATGGTGCAATGGTCACATCCCTGCGGGTATCGGTTGAATCGAACAGGTATAAATAAGTTGGCAATGGATTGATACTGCTGTTGCCGTTGTTATTAACCCTTGGGCCATTGTAGTACCCTAACTTGGTATCTTCAGCAGCAGACAGCCCGGATGCGCTTGCCTGGAAGAGCAATTCGCCGTTGGGGTCGGCAAGTGCATGCGCACAAACCTGGTCTTTCCACAAACTTTTAAAACTTGGGTTTAAACTGTGTTGCCCGGAAGTAAGTATATCATTGCATTCATCACGGGCTATCTGGTAGTATTTAGCAAAGTCGGCGCTGCGTTGCATACCACCCGTTTGGCGTAATGAATAACCACCCCTGAACAATGCTATTCTTGCACGCAATCCTTTTACAGTCCCTTTCGTAATTCTTTCATCCATCGGGTCGCCGATAGCGGTAAGCTCGTTGCGCCATGGAACCAAAGCAGATGCGGTTTTCAGATCTTCAATAATTATATCGTACAAACTATCGCGGTTGGTTCTGCCAGGCAACGGAGCCCCAGATGCCTGTGAATAGGCAGGCTTGAAGTGTGCAGGCAAATCGCCCCAATTAACAATTGATTCAAAATAATATTGCGCCCTTAAGGTAAGCGCCTCTCCATATAACCTCTGCAGTTGCTTTTTTTGCTGTTCGGAACCGCTGGTGTACAACGCCATTTTAGGGATATTATCTATGCAGATATTTGAATACTCTATCCCCTGGAACAACTGGTTGAATGGGGCATTGATCTGAGCATTGCTAGCCGTAGCGGCATACCGGGCAATATCACGCCTGTCGTTATCGCCGGCGCCTGTTGGCCCCTGCATTTCATCATTATCAACAGTATAATATAAACTCAAACGAATACCAAAACCAGCATCGCCTACTAACCTGCTGTATGCCCCGGCTACCGCTTTATAAGCGCTGGGTACATCGCTGAAAACCATCTCCGGTCCTACATCGGTGATGGGTTGTTGATTAAGGTATTTTTTACAACTACCCAATGCCAATACAAGGCAAATTGCAATTGCTATTGTATTAAAAAATTTCATTTTCATATAGCAAGTTTTTTTGAACTCAATAATTAAAAGGTTGCATTTACACCAAACAGGAAGCTGCGGCTTTTTGGATAAGCCGAGTAATCAAGACCCGGAGTAAGCGGGCTATTGCGAACGCTAACTTCCGGATCGTAACCGGTGTAGTTTGTAATGATGCCAAAGTTGTTTGCAGTAATATATACCCTAAGCTTGCTCATACCTATTGCTGTTATTGACTTAACGGGTATAGTATAACCGATGGTAAGGTTATTAAAGCGGAGGAATGAGCCATCTTCAATTGCCCATGAATGCGGGTAAAATGCACCCGAACCACGAACCGGTTGCCAGATGGTAGCTCCTGCATTTAACGATGCAAGCTGGTCGGGGGCTATGCCGCGAACCACACCGGTTGAGGTAACCCATTGTACAGTTTCTCCTGCAGCATTGATGGTTCTCCAACGGTTCTTCATCATATCGAGCATATTGGAATTTGCTGTATAACCATTGGTAAACTCAATTTTATTGGCGTTGTAAATATCGTTGCCAACCGTAAAATTCATGAACAGGCTGAGGTCCCATTGTTTGTAAGTAAACTGCTGGTTTAAGCCGCCATTGAATTTCGGCGTAGGATTACCAATGATGGTTCTGTCGTTATCGAGATCCACTTTACCATCGTTGTTAATATCCTTAAACTTAATAGCGCCGGGCTGTACCGTTCCGATAATAGAAGTGTTTGTTACCACGCCTGCTTTTAAAGTATAAACGCCTGTTGCGGCATTGTAATCAAAATCGTTCACACCGTAAAAGCCATCCGTTACCAGACCCCACATGGAACCCACAGGACTGCCTATTCTTTCAATATAATCTGTGGGCTGACCAGATACGCCCCAGCTGGCTGCAGGGAAGAACTGTTGCTGGTTTGGTCCTAACTGTACAATTTTATTTTTGTTGGTGGAGATGTTGAAGTTGGCGCTCCAGGTAAGGTTATTCCTCTTTTTAAGAATTTGGGCATTGAGTTGGAACTCTATGCCTTTGTTAGAGGTTTTACCTACATTTTGCAATTGTGATGTATAGCCATAGGTTGGCGCAATGGGAACGTTCAGCAATAGCTTATCAGATGTATTATTGTAAACATCCACCGTAAGGTCAACCCTGTTTTTAAACAGGCTGATATCCATACCCAGGTTACGGCTAACGGTAGACTCCCATTGCAGGTTTACATTTGGAAGCGATACCGGGTAATAGGCTATTACCGCCTGGTTATTCACTCCATAATAATACCGACCATCGTTGGAGAATGTAGTGAGATACAGGTAATCGTTGATGCGGTTGTTACCAACTGTACCAAAACCGGCCCTTAGTTTCAGGTCACTGATAAATTCAACATTCTTCATGAAATTTTCTTTCTTCACCCGCCAGGCAAACGATGCTGCCGGGAAAGTGCCCCACTGTTTACCCGGTGCAAATTTAGAAGCACCATCGTGGCGAACATTTGCAGAGAAAAGATATTTATCGAGGAAGGAATAACTTAAACGGCTGAAAAACGAAAGGTTGGTATACCTTGTTTTACCAAGTTTCGGATAGCCGACAAAGGATGTTCCAAGGTTGGTTTGGTCGAAAGCTACATCGTGGTTTGTAAAGGTTGGATAGTTGCGGAAAAGACTTGAACGATTTTCAGTTCTCAAATCATACGTTTCCTCTCCCACCAACAAATCGAAATTGTGTTTGCCCTTAAAGTTCTTTACCGAATAGGTTAATACGTTGGAATTGGTGATGGTTCGCCTGTCTGTGCTATCGAGCCCGGCAATTGGTTTTCGTGCTCCCTGTATGATGGCATAAGGCGTAGCCGAATCGCTGAATTGCCTGTCGGTTACTTTATTCCTGTCGTACCCAAAAGTTGATTTAAAGCTGAGGTTTTTGAGGATGGTATAACTAACATTTGCCGTCACGTTAAAGTTATCGGTGGTTTTTCTCCTGAACTCCTGGTTGGCTAATTGAATAGGATTGTAAAGGTTTAAACCGTTACCAACATTGGGGTCTGCCAAAGGATCCGGCTCTTCTATTTCACAGGTATCGCACAGGTACGGACGGTTCTTCACCGCATTGCGTAGCCTGTTGTACGACGATCCCTGGTCGCTTGACACGCCGGCGCCATAAACATTCAAATTAGAAATTCGTGCACTTACACCGGCTTTCAGGCTTTTGGTAAATTTATAATCGGCCTTACCATTTAAAAGGTGCCGTTTATAACTGGAGTTTAAAACAATGGCTTTATCATTATTATAGGTGTATCCAAAATTATAAACCAGCTTACTTGTACCGCCCGAAGCAGTAACGTTGTGCGTGGTCATAATACCCGTTCTGCCAAAAACCTCTTTCTGCCAGTTTACTGGGTCAACATTCAAATAGTTCTTCAATGTATCCCAGGTGCTACCAAAATTTTTTGTGAAGTTGGTACTATCCGTAGCGCTGCCTCTTGATCGCTCCGACTGATAGACTATATACTCATAAGGACTTAAAACCTTCAAAGATTTTGCAAGATTTTTTACCCCTACAAAACCGTTGTAAGCTACAATCAACCTGCCTGGCTTGCCCGACTTGGTAGTAATCACCACAACACCGTTAGCACCTCGTGCACCATAAATAGCAGTTGCAGCAGCATCCTTCAGCACATCAATGGTTTGAATGTCCTGCGGGGATATGGTGGACAACCCGTTTTCAACCTGCACACCATCAATGATAAATAAGGGATTGTTATCACCGGTGATAGACATTCCGCCACGCACCCGGATCCTGATTTGTGCGTCCGGTGAACCTTCCGCAGTAGTGGCTGTAACACCTGCCAACCTTCCGTTCAACGCCTCTGCAGCAGAGTTAATAGGAATGTCTTTTAGATCTTTTGCGCCAACCGATGCAACGGAAGCAAGCAAATCTTTTCTTCTAACAGTTTGGTAACCGATTACTACCACATCATCTAAATCGCGACTGGTTTTTTGCAAACGAACGGTTAATGAAGATTTTCCATTAGCAGAAATAGTTTGAGAAGAATAACCTACAGACGAAAACATGAGGCTCACTGTTGACTTGCCGGTTGAAGCGATGGTAAAGTTGCCACTACGGTCTGTTTGCGAGCCTGTTTTACTTCCTTGTAAAACGATGGAAACATCGGATAGTCCCTCACCTGTACTATCGTCCACCACCTGCCCCTTCACTACCAGGTTTTGGGCCTGCGCAACGGAAACACCAAAGATTACCAGGAACGCGAATAACAAAAGTCTTTTCATATAACAAGCAATTTTTAAACGTTATAACAAGAGAACGTGATGATGCAAAAAGCTGCACCAAAAAACGAAAGAATGAACTCCTGATGGTATGAATTATTTATAAAAAGTTGTGAAGTGATACCGGCTGCAAACACCTGTGGATATGTAAGTTTGGATTTTTTGAAGCAACGGAACAGCAAGCAATTTTAAATAAATAACCGGAACAATTGTAGGCACATTTTAGGGTTGAGAAATAAATGGCAAACTATTTTTTTACGCAATCGTTCCCGATAACGATACCATTGTCAGCACGAAATTATTTCAATTAAAAGCAAACCGGATAAAAGATTTGTTTGCTGCAAAAAAGCAATTTTTTTTCATTTTACAATTGCTCAAGAGTAAAGGAAGTACCATGCTGCAACCAGGGTATCTATTATGGCATGGGCTTTAGTTTCTCCCACCTAACTTTCCACGAACCGTCTTTCGGAAAGCCAGGGTTTTTTATTTTTGAACCATCATAACCAGCACACATGAGTGCAATTGCTGAAAGTATTCCACCATTACCCGGCAGGTAAATTGTGAGGCGTTCGTTTTGATAATTGTGGCCGTTGGGGAGGTAGGTGTTAGAACGGATATTTTTAAACAGTCCATCCAATGCAAGGGCAGGTTGATTCAGCCGGGTCGCCGTCATGGCGATCAACGGAAAATCCCAGCCCCAGGTATGGTCCCAATGCCAAACCTTATCAACCAATTTATACGTGGCGAGCATAACCGATGTATCCAGGTTATTGCTTGGCGGAATAGCACTCAAGGCAGCCAGCACCGCAGGATGATCAATGGTGTACTTACTATCCGCATCATAGCAATCCGGCGTACTTTCCGTTGCGAGATAAACACCATTTTTTTGTGGCAGCGGCGCAAGCTTTTTTAAAATGACATCCCATTCTTTTTTCCTTTTTAAACCAGATCGTTTTCTCCATTGCTGCGCTACTTCTAACCCCCAGGTCCAGTAAGCGAGTTCGTAGGTTGGGTTAAAGGTTGTTTCGGCATTAAAACATTCCTGGGCAGGTATTAATCCTTTACCGAGATTATACCGGTCGTTAGCTTTATCATATGTTGGAAACGAAGCCATGAAGTCGGCAGTTTCAAAAACCAATTGCCTGTATTTATCCAATGTTTTTTTATCGTGCTTATTTCGGTACACCAGCTCTGCCAGATAAATAAAATGCGGCTGCTGCCAAACCAGGAATGCTCCCACCGATGAGGGCACTTCATGCCCTTCATTGTCGGTCATTTTTTGCCAGCGAACACCATCGAACCCTTGCCTTTTCGCGATTGCTTTTGCACTTTTTGCAGCAGTAAAATACCAGCCTAAACTTTTTTCAAGCAAATCGGTACGGTTCCATAATGCATAGTGGGCGGCATGCCACCAATACATTTCCATGTGGGGTTTACCATACCAGCTATTATAGGTTAGTCCCGTTTCCTGTGGTGGTTGAAAGCCGGCTTCCTGTGCCCTTAGCAGGTATTGCGATAGCACCAGCCTTCGTTCCAATTCAAAAGCACGCTTGTCGGCGCTACCCGAAAAATCTACCGCACCACCCGATAACCAAAAGGTTTTCCATCCGGCTTCGCTGCTTGTTTTTGTTGTTGAATAGGAAAGGGATTGTTTGATGGGTGCGGCATTAAACGAGATCGCAAACTCAAAAGAATTACTTTTTTGCGGCACGATGATGAAGTAGTGTACAGATTTCTTTTCCAACACGGCGCTTCCTTTCCAATTGGCCTTTACGTAATAACTTGTTGTGTCGAGTTTGCGATGGATTATGGCGCTTTCTTTAGTTTGGTTTCTAATTACAGAAGAATGTTTTTCATCATTTGAATAATTGGTTCCTTCATCGGCAAAAGCGCCGGTTGGATAGGGGAATCTTATACGGACTTTCAACCTGCCAAGCCTTAACAATGGCGAAACAATTTTAGCAGCGATCGCATCGTCCTGCTGGTGGGCGTAGGTAGTTACGGTAACAGGCACCCCTTCTATAGTAAATTGGCTGGTAATTTTCCCAGTCCATAAATCAAGTTGCTGGCGAATGTTTTGTACATCATTAGGAGTGATGAGTTCCCCGTTTTGTTTTAATATCTCCACTCCAACATTACCTAACTGCAGCCGGTGCTGGTTAATTCGGAAATAATCCGAAGCTTCTTTATTTCTCTTCGGCTCCTTGCGCTGTACCGCGTAGGTTATTTTTTTTCGTTCCAGATCATAGACCTGCAAGGTTTCATCTTCCTTATAAGCTTCTGTGTTTGGAAAGCTGTGCCATCCCCATTCTGATTGCGTACCCAGTGGTACGCCTTTTCTATAATACAATGGAAAAGTCTGTAAGCCGGTAACATCCGCAGTAAAAGCAAACTTACCATTGCCAACTGTAAGCGACGAAAGCGTATCTGCATTTGTAATAACAATGTTATGTCGTTGTACCAATGCAAGCCTGTTTATATTTGACTGGGCACTCACATCAATACAACAACACATCAAAATGAATAATACACAAGCCCTAACCAAACGCCTGTTCAGCCAGCTTAAAAACAAACATTGTATAGTATGGGCTAAGTTGGATGTTGTTGCTACATTCATAATGGACAAAGCAACAAAAAACCTAACAGGTTTAAGAAGAAAAAAACATAACAGGTATTTAAGCCCTGTTAGGTTTAGTAATAAATACCTGTTATGTTCATTGAAAGATCAAACAATCAGCCAGTGAAGAAATTTGCGTTTTTAGCAGGGTTAGTTTTCATGGGTTTGCAACTCTATGCACAAAATACCCAGGTTACTTTTTTAACGGTTTACAGGGATGGAAGCGGCAACTTTAAAACCATACAGGAGGCGATCAATTCTGTTCGCGATCTATCGCAGCAGCGGGTAACCATCCATATAAAAAATGGATTATACAGGGAGAAACTGGTAATACCAACCTGGAAAACTAATATTGCTTTGGTAGGCGAAAGTGCGGAACGTACCATCATTACCAATAACGATTACACCGGCAAGGATATTAATGGCAGAGATGCAAGCGGACGAGATAAGTACATGACCTTTACCTCGTACACCGTGCTAGTGCAAGGCAACGATTTTAGCGCCGAAAATCTTACCATTCAAAATAAAGCGGGTCGCGTTGGACAGGCGGTTGCTTTGCACGTTGAAGGCGACTGGGCCATCCTAAAAAATTGCCGCATACTTGGCAACCAGGATACACTGTATGCCGCCACTGGTAACAGCCGCCAGTTTTATAAAGACTGCTACATAGAAGGAACTACCGACTTCATTTTTGGGGAGGCTACTGTTGTATTTCAGAACTGTGTAGTTAAGAGTTTGGCCAACTCATATATTACGGCTGCGGCTACCACGGTACGGCAGCAGTATGGTTTTGTTTTTTTTGATTGCAAGCTAGTAACAGATACGGCAGCCCGAAAAGTATATCTCGGCCGTCCATGGCGGCCTTATGCAAAAACTGTATTTATCCGCTGCGAATTAGGCAACCATATTGTACCGGAGGGATGGAACCCGTGGAAGGGAGATGCAATGTTTCCGGATAAGGAGAAGACTGCTTTATTTGCTGAGTATAACAATACAGGTGCAGGCGCTGTTATAAATAACAGGTTAAAATGGAGCAGGCAATTAACCAAACACGAAGCAAAGAAATACACCATCAAAAATATTTTTTCGGGAGATGACAAATGGAACCCTTTGTATTAACCAATTCCACAACCCCAACCATGTTTTGTAAGAAGCTGTCTATTTACGAAGATCATATGACTAATTGCCGTTGGTGAGAGCCCGAAGGCGGCGTTTCGTGCCGTTGCGGGTTCCCTGCACAAAACTATCCTAACCCGTATAAAAACTGCGCAAACGTTTACAGCTGATTTTATAACCGATCCAAATTGTGCTATGCGCAAACTATACCTGCCGCGTAAACATTGGTGCAATCTCATTTTTTTGGCGAATTTGCGCCAACTATTTCCAGCAATAATAACTTACTTTAGTGCACAATCTAATAGCTCGAAAAAGAGGTTGATCTATGAAGTTTGAAGCCGTCACCATAAAGGATATAGCCAAGGAGCTGGGCATTTCTACATCAACCGTTTCGCGGGCTTTAAGGGATAGCTACGAGATAAGCCCCGAAACAAAAAAGCTGGTGATTGAATGTGCGGAACGCCTGGATTATCGTCCAAATCCCATCGCCCTGAGTCTTAAAGAAAAAAGAAGCCGCTCCATAGGTGTAGTGGTTTGCGAAATTGCCAACAGCTTTTTTTCGCAGGCGATCAATGGCATCGAATCGATCGCTTACAGCAAAGGGTATAATGTAATCATATCGCAAAGCAACGAGTCGTTTGAAAGAGAAGTAACAGATCTGAATTATCTCGCATCGCGTTCGGTGGATGGTTTGCTAATTTCAATATCGTCGGGCACCACCAACATGGAACATTTTCAAAAGTTACACAGCCGTGGCTTACCCATCGTGTTTTTCGACCGGGTAACCGAAGAACTAAATACACACCGTGTTGTGGTTGACAATTTTAAATCAACCTATGAAGCCACACTGCATTTGATAAACGGAGGCTACAAACGGATAGCCTGCATTTTAAATGCGCCGCATCTTTCTATTGCGCAGGAACGAATTGCGGGTTATAAGGCAGCATTAAAAGAGAAAGGATTTGAACCAGATGAATCGCTGATAAAAACCTGCCAGCAAGGTGGTGCGCTGCACCAGGAAGTAGAAAAAGCGGTAAATGAAATTTTAAAAATGAAGCCCAGACCCGACGCCATCATCGGGCTAAGCGATAAGCTTACTACCGGTTGTTTGCGAGTACTGCAGGCAAAAAAAATAAAGGTGCCGGAAGAAATGGGACTGCTTGGATTTTCCAATTCGGATTTAACAGAGCTGCTCGACCCGCCATTAACCATTATTAGGCAACCTGCATTTGAAATGGGTGAAATATCTACCCAATTATTGATTGACATTATTGAAAGCAAACGCCCCACCCGCGATTATACCAAACGCACACTCGAAACAGAATTGATCGTTCGAAGATCGAGCCAGAAAAAAGTAAAATAAAGGGGGACAGCACACTATTAGTAAGTAGAAAAATGCGTTTTAACTGCGCAGGATACCTGCAAACGTAACAGCCTCCAACTTTACACGAACAAAATCAGGAGGTATATGTTTTGTATCTGTTTATTCAGATAAAATATCCAATCGCTTTAATAATCAATACCTCAAGTTTCAAACAAAAAAATATGCTAATAAAAAGATCGATCACCACCGCATTGGCGCTGGTAGTATTACCTGCCTTAATGTATGCGCAAAAAGAAGTTATAAAAGATAAAGTATCTGTTGCCGACACTTTACCTGAACCATTTGCAACGCCATCGGTACGAAACAATACCAAAGTAATTGGTTGGCCCGAAGGCAAAACCCCCATAGCACCCAAAGGATTTACCGTAACCAAATTTGCTGACAGCCTGAAAAATCCACGCTGGATTTATATAGGTCCCAATGGTGACATTTTTGTTGCCGAGGCTCGTACCGGGAGAAATAGTGCCAACCGAATTACATTACTACGGGATAACGACAATGATGGGAAACCGGAATACCGCACAACATTTTTGTCCGGGCTCAATGCAAACCTGGGCATGCTTGTTCTTAATGGTTCGTTCTATGTTGCCAATACCGATGGACTCCTGCAATATCCATATACAGTTGGACAAACAGCCATAACCGACGCCGGTAAAAAAATACTGGAATTACCCGCCGGAGGATATAACAATCACTGGACTAGAAACGTGATTTCAAATGCTGCTGGTACTAAGCTGTATGTATCTGTTGGATCTGGAAGCAATGTGGGCGAAAACGGGATGGAAAATGAAATACGGAGAGCAAATATTTTAGAAATCAACCCGGATGGCAGCGGTGAAAAAATTTATGCCGCCGGTTTACGAAACCCGGTGGGAATGGCGTGGGCACCCGGCACAACAACTTTATGGACCGCAGTAAATGAACGTGATAACTTAGGCGACGACCTGGTACCCGATTATATAACCAGCGTAACACAGGGTGGATTTTATGGTTGGCCCTATGCCTATTTTGGTTCGCACGAAGACCCGCGACGTAAGGGTGAACGACCAGACCTGGTTGCAAAAACGTTGGTACCTGATGTGCCGGTTGGTTCTCATACGGCATCGCTGGGCATCACCTTTTATAATAACAAAGCCTTTCCCACAAAATACCAGGGTGGTGCATTTGTCGGTCAGCATGGCTCGTGGAACCGCTCGGTGCTCGCAGGGTTTAAAGTGCTATACATTCCTTTTAAAAATGGCAAACCCTCCGGCAAGCCGGAAGATTTTTTAACTGGCTTTATAGCCAATACTGAAAAGAGTGAAGTGTACGGAAAGCCGGTGCAGGCAACTGTTTTAAAAGATGGCTCTATGCTGGTTACCGACGATGCAGCCAATACCATTTGGCGGATTACAGCGAACAAATAATTTTCCTCATTTATAATTTGGCGGCTAACATCAAGGCATTTACCTTTTGGATAAATGCCTTTTGTTTTATGAACCAGTGTCGCAAGCCCCACAGTAAATTATTACTTGCCACGCTTATACAATTGATAAGCTGTAACAATGCGGAAGTACCAACCTCCGGATTAAAGGTAGCGGGCAAAGGTTTTGAAATAAGCGGCATTGCCATGGTGGCGCCGGTAAAACCCATGAACGACTCTGCGCTTAATCCCCTGTTGCAAACACATGCCAACAGCATCTCCTTAATGCCTTATGCCTTTTGCAATATTGAAACTTTTACGGTACAGTATAACTCCAATCACCAGTGGTGGGGCGAGGGCGAATTGGGGGTTGCCGGTTGCGTTAAGGCGGCACACAAAAACAATTTGTCGGTAATTATTAAGCCGCATTTATGGATCGGTCGCGGAATGTACACAGGCCATTTTTCGCTCCAATCCAATTCGCAATGGCAGGCATGGGAAAACAGCTACAGCAAATACATATTGCGCTATGCCGCCATCGCCGATTCAATGAAGGCGGAAATGTTTTGCATTGGTACTGAACTGGGCGCTTCCGTTTCTGCACGCCCGCAATTTTGGTTGCATTTAATTGACAATGTAAAAAAGGTTTACAACGGAAAAATAACCTATGCTGCCAACTGGGACGACTATGAGAAATTTCCATTTTGGAAGAAGTTGGATTATATAGGTGTAGATGCCTACTTCCCGTTAAGCACTGCTTCTACCCCCGAAATAATGGACATTAAAAAAGGATGGATCAATCATCTTTCAAAACTTGAACAGGTAAGCAACCAAAACGGGAAGAAAATACTGTTTACTGAATACGGTTACCGGAATGAAGATCGTTGCACTGCCGAACCATGGAAAGAAAACAATGGTCCATTAAACAACACTGCTCAGGCGAATGCCTATCAAGCGCTTTATGAAACCTTTACAGAAAAAGAATGGTTTGCCGGTGGTTATGTATGGAAGTGGTATATAGATAAACCACGCCATGGATTTAATAAGCCCGATTATACCCCGCAATACAAACCGGCACTGGATGTTATTAAAGCCTGGTATTCGCAAAAACCTTAAAACATACCCGTTAAAATGCATGAAAAGAGGTGCTATGAAAAACAGCTTTTGAATGGAGCGTCGCCCATAAAGCCTCATTGTTTTTCTATGCCTGGCAACAAAAAAAAACATAGGTAAATGAAAGCAGCACTACTTTATCGCGGCGTCAACCAGGGCTTTTAATTCTTTATAACGTGCGTTGCGTCCTTCGTTCTTTATATAAAAGGTCATCATAAAACCAGCGTACTTTTTTTCATTATCCAGCCAGGGAAAGCTGCCAAACAAACCGGGGCTGGTTACCGCTTTGCTAAGTTGATTGATGGTGGAAGTTTCCATTACCCACTCGCCGAAACCATAGCCAAAACCGCCTGCCTCTGCCGGTGCATAAGCTACCTTAACATCCGGCGTTATTCGATTTACCTGCATTTCGGCCACGTTCTTTTCGCTTAAAATTCGTTTACCATTAAATATTCCTTTGTTCAAAAGCATCACCAGCAGGTTCATATAATCGTGCGGGGTGCTGCTTGCACCGCCGGCGGGCAATGCAACTTTGCCTTTGCCAAAGTCAGTGTTCTTCATATTCAAAGCTTTGGCAATGCGCTCCGCAAACAACGCTTCAAAACTTTGCCCGCTAATTTTTTCTATAACGGCACCGGCAATTTGTAACCCTGTATTGCTGTAACGAAACACAGTGCCGGGCTTTCCTTCCATGGGCAAGGCTGCTATTAAATTCATTGCATCGTCCATGCTGTTCACGTCTTTCATATCGCTCAAACTTTCTTTTAACGGCGGCGATTTTATGGCTGTTAAATGTGAAAGACACTGGCTGATGGTAATGTTGCCTTTACCACTGTTTGAAAGCACCGGCAAGTATTTTCCAACCGTATCGGCAAGCCTGAGTTTGCCTTCTTCCACAAAGGTCATCACCAGGGCGGCGCTCAACCATTTACTACAGCTTGCTATGGGTTGCCGTGTGGTGTTGGTGTAATCGCCGGTATTGGCTTCCTTTCCCTGGCGTTTGGCTATAAACTTACCCACCATTTTTTGCCGCCTGCTCATTCCATTTTCTGCATGATCATAAATTATTTTCCCATCCTTATACACCATTAGTATAACGCGGCCGCCCATTTTTTCAGCATTATCCGCAAGCCATTTATCTACAGAGGAGAAACCAGACTGGCAATGAGCGATGGAAGCAATGAGTACACAAAATGCAGGTAATAAATTTTTAAGCAGGCTAATATTCATATCATCACCTATTTAGGTGTTAAGAAGCTGGTTTACTGAAGACAGGTTTTGCCAGATGAAGTTTAAAAATGTGCCTATTTTATACACGGATAGTGACCACAGTAGGCACATAGATAACATAGGCTTCACATAGACAGAGGCGGTTGGAAAGTGTTATTGCAACTTATTTTGGCAGGGAAGTTCTAGTGTTTAGCTCGTCTAACAAACGGTTGGCAACGGTATCGCCCTGTAACATGGCTTCCATTAAAAGTTTGGAGCCCCTTGCAACATTCCTGCTAAAGGTGCAGCGTTCATCATAGTTTTCCTGCTTTAACTGTTCTGCATCGTTAGCAAAACAAAAAAGGAATCCGGCTGTTCGTTTTGCCGGTGCATAATTGGTGTTAGCAAGATCTAACATCATATCAAAAGCAGTTAAGCAACTAATATGTGGGTTCTGGTTTTGTAATGCGAGGTTGGCATATTCATACCGCGCTTCGGGCACTTGCCTGTCGGCTAAATCTTTGTAGATAAACAATGCCTGTGGCATGGCACCGTTGGCTCGATATACTCGGGCTTCGTTAAGCTTCAGGCTTACATCTTGCGCCAAAGTATCGGTTGTGCCAGGCTTTTGTATAGCAAGGTTGTTATTAACCACTGCATTGGTATCTGGCTTTTTCGTTGTAAGAAAATAAATAGTGGCGCCTAATGCCAGTATGCCAACTATAACAAGCGGCACCAGGTTTTTGGACAGCCAGGTAGTTGGTTTTGCCATGGCTATTGCCGGTGCATTGCTACTTCGCGATGGGGTAGATTGTTGGTATTGAAACAGACGCTGGCGAAGTTCTTCTTTCTCCTGTACCAGCTTATCATTTTCCTGTTGAAGTAATTTTATCCGATCATCTATCCAGT
>JANPIA010000532.1:0-10783 GCA_031424735.1 Segetibacter sp. | reverse complement strand
GGACTTATTGGAAAGTACATTGAACTGCAGGATGCTTACAAATCTATACTTGAAAGCTTTATTCATGCCGGCGCTATGAATGAGTGTAAGGTGCAGGTGGTGAATGTGCACAGCGAATTTATTACGGACGATAATGTTGGTGAAAAGTTGGATGGACTGGATGGATTGCTTGTTGCGCCTGGCTTTGGTCATAGGGGTATAGAAGGAAAAATTACAGCGGTAAGGTATGCACGGGAGAATGGCCTGCCCTTTTTTGGCATATGCCTGGGCATGCAAATGGCCGTAATCGAGTTTGCCCGTAATGTATTGGATTTAAAAGATGCCCATAGTACAGAGATGGACCCTAAAACACCTTCGGCAGTTATTAATATGATGGAGGAGCAAAAGAAGATAAAGATGATGGGCGGAACGATGCGCTTAGGTGCCTACCCCTGCGAGATTAAGGAAGGTTCGCTGGCGCATGAAATTTACGAAACAACAAAGATCAGCGAACGCCACCGCCACCGTTTTGAGTTTAACAACGATTACCTCGAACAATTTGAACAGGCAGGAATGGTTGCCACCGGCATCAATCCCGAGACGGGTTTGGTGGAGATTATAGAACTTTCAAGTCACCCGTTTTTTATTGGTGTTCAATATCACCCCGAACTAAAAAGTACAGTTGAAAGCCCTGCACCATTGTTCGTTCATTTTATAGCTGCTTCAAAAAAATACAATGAGTTCAGAAGCTCTGTCAAAAATCCGCTTTTGCAAAGCGAAATGATTTAAAAGCTACTCTTCTCATCTTAAACACCTGACTAACTTATTGAAACATCGTTGTGCTGATGTTTTAATAAGTGTTCCGGAAGAAGGAAAGTGTTTGAGTTTTGTCAACTCCATCTACATTGTTGTTTTCAATAATTAAAGCGCCTTCGTTTGCATTAACTGTTATCTGCACTTGCTTAACACATTGCTTTAAATTGCAGTTCAAAAAATTTTGTACGATGTTTAAAAAATGGTTTACCCAAACTGTAATTGTAATAATTGTAATCTCATTTCTGCATCCTGTTTTTGGCCAGCGGCCTGCAGCAATCAACTGGACTAAAGATGGGAACGCCTACACAACCATGGAAGGTGGCGAAATTGTAAAATACAGTTTGCCTTTGTTTACAAAACAGGTGATGGTTACTAAAGCAAGTTTAAATGTACCTGGCAAAGATGCACCCCTGAACTTTCGCAGCTATGCCTTTTCTGCCGACGGCAAAAAGGTGCTCCTGTTCGCCAATACCCAAAAAGTATGGCGGCTAAATACGAGGGGAGATTATTGGGTATTAGATATGGCAACAAAAACGCTTTTAAAATTGGGGAAAAACCTGCCGGTGTCGTCCCTCATGTTTGCTAAGTTTTCGCCAGATGGTAACCAAGCTGCCTATGTAAGCGGGAACAATTTATATGTAGAAGACCTTGCTACGATGAAGGTTACTGCGCTAACGAAAGATGGTACCCGTAAACTCATTAACGGAACATTTGACTGGGCTTATGAAGAAGAATTTTTTTGCAGGGATGGATTTCGGTGGAGCCCCGATAGTAAGCAGATCGCCTACTGGCAAATAGATGCGCGTAAAGTGAAAGATCATCTCATGATAAACAATACGGATTCTATTTCTCCCTTTATCATGCCGGTTGAGTATCCGATAGCTGGTGAAGCACCCTCTCCCTTCAAGATTGGGGTAGTAAACATTGGAAATGCTCAAACTAAGTGGATGAATGTTTCAACAGACCCGGTACTACAATCTTATGTTCCGCGTATGGAATGGGCAGCAAACAGCAGCGAACTCATCATTCAACATCTTAACCGGAAACAAAATAAAAGCGATATAGAACTGTGCAATGTAACCACCGGTAAGGTGCAAACCATTTACAGTGAACAGGATTCTGCCTGGATAGATATTCAACCATTATGGGATACGGATTATTCAAACGGAGGCTGGGATTGGCTTAACGATGGAAAAGAATTTTTATGGGCAAGTGAAAAAGATGGTTGGCGTCACTTGTATCGTATAAACAGGAACGGAAATGAGAAGTTAATAACAAAAGGAAATTATGATGTGATGGACATCAGCGCCATCAACGAAACAGCAGGTTATGTTTACTTTTTTGCTTCGCCGGATAATGGGACGCAAAAATATTTGTACCGCGCAAAACTCGATGGCAGCGTGCCTGCAGAACGTGTTTCGCCGGCCAAACAGGTGGGCACTCATAATTACAATGTATCGCCGGGTGGCACTTATGCATTGCACAGTTTTTCTAACTATTACACATCACCATCAAGTGAATGGGTATCGTTACCCAAACACACTTCACTAAAAGAAAACAATGTTGATGATGCTGTTACAAAAGCAAACAAGCAATCTTCCAACATTGAATTTTTTAAAATTACAACACAGGAAGGTGTAGAGATGGATGCCTGGATGGCAAAGCCTGCAGGGTTTGATCGCACAAAAAAATATCCGGTTGTGTTTTTTGTTTATACCGAGCCATGGGGTCAAAATGTAAAAGACCAATATGGTGTAACGCGCAACAACAATTATACAGGCGATATGTCGCAGGATGGTTATATCTACATTTCAATTGATAACCGTGGCACCCCGGTTCCCAAAGGCAGGGCATGGCGAAAAAGTGTTTACCGAAAAATTGGATTGGTAAACATTAGTGACCAGGCAATGGCGGCCAGGGAAATTTTGAAATGGACCTTTGTAGACTCCTCACGCATTGCCGTTTGGGGTTGGAGCGGTGGTGGTGCCGCAACTTTAAACTTAATGTTTCAATATCCTGAAATTTATAAAACCGGGATAGCTGTTGCTGCTGTTGGCAACCAGCTCACCTACGATAATATTTACCAGGAGCGATACATGGGATTACCTCAGGAGAACAAACAAGATTTCCTTAATGGCTCACCCATAACCTATGTAAAAAACTTTAAGGGAAACCTGCTGTATATACACGGCACCGGCGACGATAACGTGCATTACAATAATGCGGAGATGCTGCTAAACGAAATGATAAAGCACAACAAACAGTTCCAGTTTATGCCTTATCCAAACCGTACCCATGGTATATCCGAAGGGGAAGGTACACACCTGCATTTATCAACTTTGTTTACCAAGTATTTGAAGGAGCATTGCCCGCCCGGTGGACGATAGCTTAAAGTAAACAGCCGGTTTTTATGCCGGCTGTTTGTTTTCAAAGTAAGTATTGGATTAAATTGGGCTGGGTCACTATAAAGCAATGTTGAAAAATCGTGTTTTCGTTAATTCTCTTGTTTCGTTAGCATGTCTTTTTTCATTTGTTCCCAAAACCCATCAAAGGTGTCGCTTGAGTGCCCCGTCCATTTAGCTAAGCGGCTCTTCATTTTACGCTGTCGTTCTTCTTTGGTTTGCTCAAAAAAGTGCCGTAAAAATTCCTCGTCATTTTCTTTTGCCAATTGATTATACAGTTCCTTCAAATCTTTTTCTTTCAGTTGATTGCTTTGCGCAACTTCTTTTTCCATCTCTTCGCGCAATCTCACTTTCTCATCGTAAGTACCAGAGGGCAGCAATGTTTTAGCCAGAACGGGCATCAGCTCTATCAACATTAGTATAACGATGATCAGGTAATAGCGAAACTGCAATGCATCGTTGTTTTTTACAAGATTGCTCAATGCTTCAATTCGTGTAAGAAAGCCATTGTTTAAAAATCCTGCAAAAACATCATTCTCTTTTTTTATTGAAGCATCAATAATACTTAAGGAGCTGTCGATGATTTTTATATCCGGCTGAAGGGATGCGTTCAGCTGTTTATATTCGCTGTCTAACTTTTCGTACTCGGCTTTTTTAGCCATGGCAATATTCTCAATGCCTATTTTACCACTCCCGCCGGTACCATCTATTTCCTGTACAAAGGCAGTTCGGGCAAGCGCCACCTCGTTATATTTATTTGAAAGCCGTGATTGAAGTGTAGCTTTTTTACTTACCAGTTCAATTTTCTGAGGAGTATAAAGCGAATCGAGTTCAGATTGTTTTGCCCGTTTTCTTTTTTCATTGTCCAGTGAAGCCTGTAGTTTAATCTCCTTATCGAACATATACAATACAGCGGGTTGGGCCATAAAGGTTCCGAGGGTAATAGCCAGAATGCTTCGTAATAGTAATGGAGCAACTTTATTTTTATTGAATTTATTAATGCCTTTGATGAGTGCACGATCAATGGTTAAAATAATAAAGCCCATAAACAAACCCAGGGCGATAGAGAAAAACAGGTTGTTGGTGATGGTGGTCCAAAAATACGTCCAGGCAAGGGTTGCGAATGCCCATGTTCCGAGTACGGTTGTGCCAATGATGCGGTAACGGTTACGGTCGACTACGCAATCAACCAACAGTTCATATTCGGCTGTGCTTAACCACCACAAAAATCTATCCCACGATGTGGGTGTATAACTTTCCCGTTGAGAAAGCGACGATTGACTTTCATTCATAGTAAAATGTTATGAAGTAAAAAATAGGTGGTTGAAGTAGGAAATAGGCTGAAAGGGCTTGAGAGATAATAAAGAAACGCTGAAAATGTTGGAATTATGTTATCGCAAATCCTTTTAAATCTATTTTAACTCTTGTGTATCATCAGGATTTCTGTATCATTTTCTTTTGTTCCTTTTACGACGGTTCCGTAGGTGGATGCAGTACAATTACAAAATATTCAATTAGGCAAAACCCTACCTTTGCCGCTCAATTTTAAATGCGTTTATGAAGACAGATAAGAATACGGTGATTGGTTTTGTGTTGATGGGGATTTTATTAATTGGTTACTTCTGGTACACAAGCACTTCTCAGCAAGCATATTTAAAAGAACAAAAAAGAATAGAGGATTCGGTTGCGCTGGTGAAAGCGGCAAATGTAAAACCAATAGACACCGCGGCAGCTAAAATTGATTCGGTTAAAAGAGACTCCATTAAGCAAGTTACCGTTGCAGGAAATTTTCAAACTGCTGCAATCGGTACAGAACAACTGGTTAGTATAGAGAATGATGTAATGAAGGTGGTGTTTACTACCAAAGGTGGTCAGCCAAAAAGTGTGCAACTAAAAAAATACCGGTCGTACGACAGCACATTAGTTATAATGGCGGGCAGCCAGTTCGATAACCTGAGCTATACCATCAATACATCGCCAACGCAGTCGGCATCAACGGGAACGTTGTTTTTTACGCCTTCTGCCGTAACAAAAAATAGTGATGGGAGCCAGGCAGTAAATTTCATCCTATCTGCACCCGATGGGCAAACTATCGCTCACCAGTTTGTCATCAAACAAAACGATTATCTAATTGATTGGAATGTGAACCTAAACGGGACTGATAAACTGTTGACACAAAATGCGTTCAATTTAAACTGGCAAGTTTTGGCGGCACAACACCAAAGCGATGTCAAATATGAGAGACAGCAAGCACGTATTTGTTATTTGGAAGATAACAGCTACGACTTTGAATATGCCTCGGACGGGGCTACTAAAAAGTTTGAAAAACAGGTTAAATGGTTTGCAGTAAAGCAGCAATTTTTCAATTCAGCATTGATAGCAAAAAATGGTTTCAATAGTGGCGATATAGCGATTGTAGTACCAACCGATACAACCAAAATAGTTGGTTCTGCCACAGCCAATATGAAGATACAATTACCACAATCAACTTCTGCCACCATTCCTTTTCAACTGTATTATGGTCCCAATGAATTCAATGTATTGAAGAAGTACAATATGCAAATGGAAAATATTGTTGACTTAGGTTCAGGCGTGTTCTCCTTTGTAAAGTATATCAATCGTTATATTATTATGCCGGTTTTCGATTTCTTTGCCGGCTTTGTACACAATTTTGGATGGGTGATAGCATTGCTCACCATTTTCATTCGCCTAGTTACCTCTCCACTAACTTACTCCAGTTACCTGAGCGGTGCTAAAATGAAGGTGCTTCGGCCCGAACTGGATGTTTTGAAAAAGAAATTGGGAGATGATCAGCAGGCTTTCGCAATGCAGCAAATGAAGTTGTTTAGAGAAGCGGGCGTTAATCCACTTGGTGGATGTATTCCTGCGCTACTTCAAATCCCCATATTTTTTGCGTTATATAGTTTCTTCAATTCGGAAATATCGTTAAGAGGGCAAAGCTTTTTATGGGCCCACGATCTTTCGTCGTACGATGTAATTGCAAAGCTGCCTTTTTCAATTCCACTGGGTTTTGGCGATCATATTAGTTTATTCACTATTACTGCCGTTATTACCAGCTTCCTTATTTCAATCTACAATATGAGCATGACACCGGATCAAAATAACCCGGTGTTGAAATACATGCCTTATATTTTTCCCTTTATCTTACTGTTCATCTTTAATCGCCTTCCTTCGGCTTTAACATGGTACTATACAGTTTCAAACCTTATCACGCTTATTTTGCAGTATGTTATTCAGAACTATATTATTAACCACGATAAGATACTTGCCAAAATGGAAGAGGTAAGAAAAAAACCAAAAACGAAAACCAAGTGGCAGCAAAAGTATGAGCAAATGATGGAGACACAGAAGAAGGTACAGGATATGAAACAACGCTCAAACAACAAATGATGTTAATGAACCTATAATAACACAGCCTGTGCTATCCATGCATAGGCTTCTTATTTTTATTGGCATAAAATTTAACTGTTACATCCAAAAAGCATAAAATGAAACTTTCAATTATACCTGTATTTGCCTTTTTTGCTTTCTCATCAGGCGTTGCCCAGGTTCCGAAAACTATTTCGGAATGTACGGTTGTTTATGATCTGTCAGTCGACGATCCGAAAGCCGACGCAGAGTTAGTAAAAACGATGAAGGGAACTACCAGAACATTGTATATAAAGGGTACCCATAGCCGGAGCGATTTGAATAGCCCTGCATACACACAAACTACGCTTACGAATACCAAAAGTGATACTGTTGTTATTTTACGGGAACTTGGCAATGTTAAGTATATGACCTACCTGGGAGAAGCTAAGCGTGCAGAACAAAATAAAAAATTCGAGGCAATAGTATTTAGCGAAACTGGGGAGTCGAAAACAATACTGGGGTATGATTGTAAAAAAGTAACTGTTAAATTAAAGGATGGTTCTGTATACCAGGTTTACTATGCGCCTTCCATCATTCCATCTAACAACCTTTTTGAATATCAATTTAAAGACCTTCAGGGATTTGTGTTAGAATATGAGACTGAATCTGAAAATGGAAAGGTTCGTATCAAATATTTAGCAAGTAAAATCTCACTTTCGCCCATACCAATTGCAAAATTTGATTTGCCAAAAAGCGGATACCGAATACTGTAATAAGTATCGGTAGGCATGTAACTGAAATACTTTTACTATTGAATGGATGGAGGAGCCGGAGTTTTAAATTTGGGAACACTAACCTTATGCTTGTAGGGATAAATATAGGTTATGTTACCCTTTTCAAATCGCAAAACCGAGCTAACCGTAATTCCGGCAGGCGTTACTGTTTTATCTACCACCTGAGCACCTTTATAATCAAAACCGGCTCTCAACGAATAAGGAGAAGCTTTCTTGTAGAAGTTTTTGTTGAAATTCTTTAAGGAATACTTTGTTTTAGCACTTTCGTCAGTAGTGCCGGTAAAAGATCCCAGGGAAATATGCGTTATGCCTACCAACAGTAGAGCAATAACTAACTTCCTTCGTTTTATGGTAATCTTATTTAACATTTCGGCTACAAAAATAATGCATTTGTTAACATTTAACAATTTTTATTCCGTTCCATAATGCTAACGCATAAAAATTAAAAAAGTTACACGAAAGTTGGTATTTTTTATTTAGAAGGCTACCTTTCAAAAACAATCACATTGATGAAAGATAATTCATACCAGGAAGATCGGGAAGAAATGAGGGAATTGCTTTTTCAGTTTGAAAACCTCAAGTTTGGTAGAAAGCATTCATTTATTGATGAGGACGCTTTTGAAAGAATTGTTGATTATTACGACGAAAAGGATGAACTCAATAAAGCAATGGAAGCTGCAGATATTGGCATTGAACAGTTTCCTTATTCATCTGTATTAATGATTAAAAAAGCTGATTTGCTACTCGCAGCAAGAAAATATACGTCTGCATTGGAGATATTGGAGCGGGCTGAACTGTTTGATAGCAACGATATCAACCTATTTATTTTAAAGACTGATGCTTACCTGGCTTTGGATCAGCAAATGAAGGCAGTTGAATTATTAGAAGAAGCGTTACAGCAATTTGAAGGTGAGGAACGGATTGAATTGTTATTTGAACTTGCCGACGTATACGATGATTATGAAGAATTTGATAAAGTTTTTGATTGTTTGAAACTCATTTTGGAAGAAGAGCCCAATAACGAAGAGGCATTATACAAGATTTGTTTCTGGACAGATTTCACGGGTCGTAATGAAGAAAGTATCCGATTGCATTTGCACATTATTGACGAGTTTCCGTACAACGAATTGGCTTGGTTTAACCTTGGTGCAGCCTACCAGGGTTTAAAATTGTACGAGAAGGCGATCGATTCTTACCTGTATGCTGTGGCGATCGATGAAAAATTTGACTATGCTTATCGCAATATGGGCGATGCCTATTTGCGCATGCGTAAGTTTAAAGAGGCAATCGAGGTACTCGAAAAAGTATTAGAATTATCTCGCCCTGAAGATGTTATTTATGAAGCGATCGGGCATTGTTACCATAAGGTTGGAAATTTTGCCCAGGCACGATTTCATTATCGGAAAGCGTCCCATCTAAACCCGGACGACAGCAAGCTTTATTACAAAATGGCGCTCACCTATATAAATGAGGAACAATGGGAAAGCGCCATTAAGCAATTAGAAAGTGCCATGCGCATTCATAAAATGTTGCCTGAGTACAACCTTGCAATGGGTGAGTGCAGAATGCAATTAAACCAATATAAAGAGGCGATACATTATTTTGGCAACGTGGTACGATTGCGTCCGAAAAGCATTGCTGGTTGGGAGGCCCTGATTCGCTGCTTATTTAAAGCTGGTTTTTATGAAGAAGCGTTTGAGCAAAGTGCTGCGGCGTTAAAAATAACCGAAGGAAAGCCTTTGTTCTTATATTATTTAAGTGCTTGTTTATTTGCTTTAAAGAAAACAAAAGAGGCTTTGCTGCAACTTGAAAAAGCCATGCAACAATCTGCCCGGCAGGTGAAAAAATTTATAGCACTTGCTCCCGCAATTTTACAAAATACACAGGTTGTAGATTTAATAGCCCGCTACAAAAAGGGAAAAAAAATATGATGGGAACTCTCTTAGATGTGATGTTTGCTTCCATTGAAAACTTAGTATAGCACTCCAATAATCTCATTCATAAAAAAGTGTCAATTCGACAAAGGATCAACAACAATTTCTTCTGAATTCTCTTCTTCCCTGTTTTCATTCCATTCTATAATGAAGTTATTTTTTCCTTCACCAACCAATATGGACATATAATGCATTTGAATAAGCTCAAGCACTGAAAGAAATAGAAAGATGGCATGAATACGGTCTTGACATACTTCAAAAATTTTTTCAAAGGATACCGTTTTCTCCCGGTTGGCAGTGCCCAATACATACTCGCGGCTTTCTTCCATGGAATGATTGTAACGCACAACGGTATGCACGGGCTTATTCTGGCGATCGTGAACCTTTTGCATAACCTTTTCAAAAGCTTTCATCAGTTTGAAAAGACTGATATTTTGGATTTCTGTACCCTCGCCGGATTCTTCTCCAATTTCGCTTAACTCCTTTTGCAGGTTTCCACGTTTTACCATCAGCATACGTAACGCTTCCATTTCCGCCATTTGCACCGCAGCTTCCTTAAACTTTTTGTACTCAAGTATCTTATCAATCAGCTCCTGTCGTGGATCTATCTCATTTCCCTGCGCATCAATTTCTTTTCGTGGTAAAAGCATTTTTGCCTTTATACGCATTAGTGTGGATATGAAAAGGATGAACTCACTGCTTAACTCAATATTTAAAGATCCCTGGGAGTGAATAAAATCTAAAAAATCAGTTGTGATTTTATTAATAGGAATGTTATAAATATCAAGTTCATCCCGTTCAATAAAAAATAAGAGTAAATCAAAGGGACCTTCAAACTGGGGCAACTTTATCTGGTATGTTTCGGCGTTCACTTTGCTGATTGATTTTAGAAATCCAAAATCCCGTATGGGAATGCCATAACGGGATTTGCAAATGTATTGAATAAAAATTTTTAGAACCTGACCGTAGCACCTACACCAAAAATGGATTTTAACTGTGTATCGGGACGATTTTTCGAAAAGCCGAATATGCGTGTATCATCATCATATTTTAAATCGAAACTATAAACAACAGAAAGCCATTTGTTAACGTGCATGTTTACCATGTTGGTTAAGTAAACGTCCACATTCTTCGGATCATCGGACAAGAAATCAGAAAATAAATCAAGTCCCGACCGAACCTGCACATTCTTCATAATGCTTTTATTGTAGTTTAAAACAGCATGCATACCTGCCTCCATTTTAACCTCGCGGCTTGGGTTTACACCATAATTAGCGGCTAACTCATACGGTCGGTTAGCAACCAAAACAGACCGGCTTGCAAAACCAAAATGTGTATTAAAATCTCCTTTGGCTGTATAAAATTGAACGCCGGTAGAAAGGGTAAATATACCGGGCGCAAGAAAGGTGGAAATTCTCTTTTCCTCTGCCCCATCGTAATCATATCCATCTGCAAATTGGGTTCGAAAATTTAAAATGGCTCCCAC
>JANPIA010000531.1:0-11601 GCA_031424735.1 Segetibacter sp. | reverse complement strand
CGGAAATGAAGCAATTCCCATGACTGTCAACCATCCTGCTTACTATGGAGCGGCTTGCTTCGTTCCTCGCAATGAAGAGCGGTTGCCCACTGGTTTGCTGTACAGGTGAGTGACACAACGATGTTGCCCTGAAAAACAATTGTTGATTACCAAACAAGAATAATTGTTTTAGAACGAGGCATTGATACCAAATGTAAAGGTTTGCGGAATTGGCACCGGGTCAAGGTCTATACGCTCAGGGTCCGGGCTTTGATAGCTTTTGCTTTTGAACCAGAATAAGTTTTCAGCCATTGCAAACACACGCAACCTTGAAAAGACAGCTTTTGGATTTACATTGTACCCGATCTGTATGTTACGCATCTTGAAATAAGATGTATTAACAATGAAGTAATCAGAAGTTCTTCCTTCATTGTTATTATCCTTAAGTGTTAGTGCAGGTATCGTGGTGTTTTTGTTTTGTGGTGTCCAGCCATTAAACACACCGGGTCCTACATTCTCGCGGCTTCTCATTAAGTTGTTAAACACGGTGTATACATCAAAACCTTCTCTGCCTGCAATGCCTGAACCGAAGATGCTTGCATCGAATTTTTTATAAGTTAAATCAATACGTGCACCATATTCAAGGGCAGGAAGCGTTGTACCAATCCATGTTCTGTCAAGGTCATTAATAACCTTGTCGTTATTAATGTCCACATAGCGAATTCTTCCTGGTCCTGCACCAATTTGGGTTGGGGCTTTATTAACTTCGTCTTGTGATTGAAAAAGACCATCCGTTTTATAACCAAAGATGTCGAACTGCGAATGACCAATGATTGTATTAACAAGGTTGCCGGCGTATGCAGGACGTACGTTTTCAGGAAGCTCCGTTATCTTATCTCTGAAGTGAGCGAAGTTCAGTTGAACATTGTACTTAAAGTCGCCTAATTTTTCGCCTCTGTAACCTAACACAAACTCCCAACCTCTGTTACTTTTTGATGCGCCATTTACAGCCTTAGATTGTCCTTCGCCAAGAGCAGATGCAACGGGCGGTGTAATTAATATACCTGAAGTCTTCCGTGAAAAATAATCGAATGAGCCAAAGATTTTGTTACGCAATATGGAGAAGTCCATACCTGTATTGATTTCATCTGTTGTTTCCCATTTAAGACCCGAGTTAGCTGCCTGTGTTTGTACAAAGCCGGAAGGCAATGTACCGGTATTAGCGCCGGTTAATGAGTAGGCAGTACCAATGTTCATATATTGCTCCCAGAAGCCGCCAACCAGCTGAGAAAGGGTTGTACCATACCTTGTATCAAATAATCCAAAACGTGCCAGGTCACCTATCTGCTGGTTACCAACGCGACCAATACCTGCTCGTAACTTCAATTCGGAGAATATCCTATTGCCTGCCATAAATCCTTCTTTATCTATTCTCCAACCTGCAGAAGCGGCGGGGAAAACTCCGTACTGGTTATCGGCTCCAAAACGGGATGAGCCATCGCGACGAACTGTAAGAGCAACAAGATACTTGTCAGCATGATTATAATCAACACGACCAAATTGTGAGAACAACCGATGGCCTGCTGAGCCACCACTAACTGTTGTATTTCCGGTTCCTGCATTCAAAGTAAAGTAGTCTTCTGTTTGCAATGCGAAGCCCTCTTTCCTGGTTGCATCAAAGTCCAGGTCGGTTTTTATATACTCGGTACCAACAAGGAACTTGAAGTGGTTCTTTGTATTCAGGTTCCAGTTATAACGAAGGGTGTTTGAGAATGTAAGACTTAAGAAATGATTTTGATCTAATAATAGGCTGTTTGTTGTTCTACTTAAAGCGCCTTCAGTAAACTTAGGAGATATTACTTTGTTTAAAAACCTTGAATCGTCTGCACCAAAGTTTGATTTGAAGAAAAGGTTTTTAAATGGTTGAACCTCTACAAATGCATTTCCGAATGTACTAACACGGTTGGCGTTATTCCAACGTGATAAGTACTGCATGTGCAATGGATTATTCCTGTCTGAGTAACCTGCACCTAATGGGCCTGCGAAGGTTGTCCCATCTTTTTGATAAACAGGAATAGTCGGAGCTAAAGTAACCGCTAAGAAAGTTGTTGAAGCGCCACCCAGATCTCTTGTCGTAAGTGTTTCATTAGAGTTTGCCATTCGAAGGTTAACGCCAAACATAACCTTATCGTTGAAGGCACGTGTTATCGCATTAATGCTGCCGCTATACCTTCTGTAATCAGTATGTCTTAACATGCCGGTGTTGTTAAGATATCCCAGGTTTATTTCAAGCGACGAATTCTTATTACCGGCTGAAACAGTTAGGCTGTTATTCGTTACAATACCTTTTTTGTACATAACATCCTGCCAGTTAGTATTGCCTGCCGGCGTATTTTGGTCGCCACCAACAAAAGGTTGAACTGTAACAGATTTTAATACAGGATTGTTATAATCACCATTCCAATCGAAATTGTAAATCTGTCCATACCCTGCAGCAGGGTCTTGCCTGTCATTAACAGAAGCCTGCCATAGTGCCTTACCTCTACCCAATGCATCGAGCATTTTAAACCTTGATGCTTTTTCTGATTGAACAGAGAGGCTATTGTCTAATGAAATTTGAATTTTACCACCGGTGTTGCCTCCATTTCTTGTTGTAACAATAACAACCCCGTTTGATGCACGTGCACCATAAATTGAAGCAGCAGAAGCATCTTTTAAAACCTGCACAGAAGCAATGTTTGCAGGGTTCATGTTTTGAAATACTTCCGGCCTTGTTGTAGGAATGCCATCAATGATATACAATGGGTCGTTGTTGCCCAAAGTATTAGCGCCACGTATTAATATCCTTCCGTTAGAACCATTTGGCGAGCCATCTTTTTCGATGTACAATCCGGCAACCCGGCCTTGCAAGGCCTGCATAGTATTGCCTGAGCTGTTGTTTTTCACCGGGGCTAAGTCTACCACGGCTACTGCACCCGTTAAGTCCTGTTTACGTTGAGTTGTGTAACCTACAACAACAACTTCATTCATGTTATTCGCTGATGATTTTAGTGCTACCGATATTTCGTTTCTGCCTTCAACCGGTACTTCCTGGTCCGTAAAACCAATATAGGAAACAACCAATGTTTTAGTGGCAGCAGGAATGGAGATTCTGAAGTGGCCGGTGCTATCGGTTTGGGTACCGATTGAAGTGCCTTTTGCCGTTACTGAAGCACCTGAAACGGCGGTGTTATTATGATCTGTAACTATACCAGACACCGATCGTTGTTGCGCCCATGCTGTAACTGACAGCAGAACACAAGAAATTACATAGACAAGTTTTCGCATAATTGTAGTTTTAAATTTGATTTTGAAGTATTGGGAAATTTGGGTTTAGCAGTGTTGTTATTTGCGAGACCTCATAGTTAGGACAAGCGCCAGCCTGGGTAGCAATGAATGCCCCGATACCCGATGCAAAAGCAAGTGCATCTTCAACGGAAGAGCCGTGTAGCAGTTGATGAAGAAAACCTGAAAGGAAAGAATCTCCACTTCCAATAGTATCCGCCACGTCCACCTTAAACCCGGAGTGACGATGAATGATTCCCTGATGATTTACCAAGGCCCCATCTCCGCCCATTGTTACTATCAGCGTTTCAATTTGAAATTGATCTTGCATTAGCTTGATGCGATCTTCTGTGGTTTGAAATTGGCTAAACCATCCGGTTATCAATTCCAGTTCGGCTATGTTCATTTTTAGGATGTCAGCCTTTTGTAATAAATACTCAACATTTATACGGTGAAAGTGTGGGGGGCGCAGATTGATATCGAGCACCTTTGTTTTTGCAGCTTCAAGCAGTTGATTAAGGGTATCACGAGTCACTTTATTACGGGATGTAAGACTTCCGTAAACAAAGTATTTGGCAGCTGCAACCAAGTCGGTTATTTCATCCTTCATTTCAATAAAATCCCATGCTGAGGGGTAAATGATATCATAAACAACTTCGTGGTGGTCGTTCAGGTTTGCGTAAACAAGGCCTGTGGGATGTTCGTAGTCAACATAGAAAAAGTCTGTTGATACACCATTTGATTCAAGAATCTCCACCAGTTTTTCACCGTACTTATCTAAACCGATTTTTGTAATGAGGGCGGGATTAGTGCCTAATTTTTTAAGATGGTAAGCTACGTTCATAGGAGCGCCACCGGGAAGCGGGCCTGAGGGGAGTATATCCCAAAGCACTTCCCCAAAGCACACAACAGGATGTGGTATTGATGGTTCCATATTTTTATTTTAATGATTAATATGTGAGCTTAATTAAGGGGATAGTGGATATAAGAATTTTCACCACATTATAGCTTTGTGAAGATTTGCTATTGTACCATTGCCACTTACAGTATATAAATTGGGGCAGTTGAAAACTTTGCAAAAGATTAAAAAGAATGCGGACGAATAAGCCGATAGTTACCGCACTTACAGTAAGTATTGTAGTAATAATTAAAAAAGATAAACGAGACTGGCTGTGTAATTCAACAGGGAATTGCGAACTAAAAACCAACAGAAGGGTAGGCACGAAAATCGTTAGGTACCCTTTGATGAAAGGATTTTTCCGGTACATATGGCAAGTGATTATGAAGCAATTTAGGTGCAGGCGCCTCACTTACTGTTTTGATATTGTGTCAAAAGATAATTTTTTTGAAAAAAACTTTCCACTTGAATAAGAGCATGATTACTAACATTTTATAATTCATCCAAAAACCTGCTCTTTTAAAATTGTAATGCCTGTTTTCAAAATTGTAACAGCAAAACACAAATTGGCACCCAGAAATTTTATGGTTTAAAGCCGCGAGAAGATTGAAGCTGATTTTAAGCAGAACAAAACGCCAGTGTCAAGACAAATTATTAACAGCTTACAAGGACCATCAGTAAAAGACATTCACAATTGGAGGCTAAATAATTATAACTTGCATGAGAAGCCGTTTAGAAATATAATGACCGTTGTGTTTGAAACTAAAAGACGCCAAATGAGTTGCAGATGAACGTAATGCGACGCAACGATGAACCCATAAAAAACTATTGTTGGTAACCTGGAAAATTTAAACAGCTTTTAGGGGATACTAACATGATAAGATTGCTACCTTCCATAAAGTTTGCCGCGAAAAGCCATTTTTACCTTATTTTCTTCCACGCGGTACTTCTTTTACATTTATGCGGTTGTAACGCCACAAACAAACCGGACGAATATGTTATTGGATTTTCGCAATGCGTAGAATCAGACGCATGGAGAAAAACAATGCTGGAGGAAATGAAAAGAGAGCTGGCATTCCATCCTAATTTGAAGCTTATTTATAAGCAGGCGGATGGAAATAGTGAAAAACAAATAAGCCAGGTAAAAGAACTTTTGAGCGAAAAGGTTGACATCCTGATTATCTCTCCAAACGAAGCAGATCCCCTCACTCCGATTGTTGAGCAGACTTTTAATAGAGGTATCCCGGTTATTGTTGTTGATAGAAAAATCTCCACCCCATCGTATACGGCTTTTGTTGGTGGAGACAATTACCAGATAGGTAAAATAGCCGGTCAATATGCAGCGAGCCTTATGAGCGGGAAGGGGAATATTATTGTAATAACCGGACTTCCCAAGTCAACACCCGCAATAGAACGAGACAGGGGATTCGCTGAGGCTATAAAGTCGTTTCCGGCAATTAAAGTTGCAGAAAAGGTTAATGGAGAATGGTATAAACAAAAGGCTAAGGACGAGTTGTTGAAAATAGCTGGCAGTACCTCAAACGTTGATCTTGTTTTTGCCCATAACGACATGATGGCTTACTCCGCCCAGGAAGTTTATAAGGAGAAGGGATTGCAAAAACCAAAAATTATTGGTGTGGACGGCTTGCCTTGTGACAGTTGTGGGATGCAATTTGTTTCCAGCGGATTGATAACAGCCACAATGCTTTACCCTACCGGAGGTGAAGAAGCAATCCGGCTGGCTGTGAAAATTTTAAGCAAGGAGAATTTTGAGAAAGAAAATAACCTGCAAACAACTGTAATTGATTCAACTAACGTTAAGTTGATGCAGTTGCAGGCAACTAAAATTACAAGTCAGCAACGTTCTATTGAACGCCAGCAAAACGTGTTGGAGAATTTAAAAACGATCTATAAAAACCAACGCACGTTTACCTATATCCTGGTTTTTTTACTTGTGGCAGCAACAACGTTAGGAGGTATTGTGTTCTTTTCCTTGCGAAACAACAGGAAAATAAACAAACAGTTGCAAATACGAAACGAGGAGATACTTGAGCAAAAAAATAAGATAGAGGAAATGTCGTCAAAAGCACATGAAGCTAATGAAGCTAAGGTAAAATTCTTCACCAACATATCCCATGAGTTTAGAACTCCCCTTGCGCTTATTCTTGCTCCATTAGAAGAACTGTTGGCACAATCGAAGAACCAAAGTCAACTTCAAAATCTGAATTTGATACATAAAAACGTGTTCAGGCTTTTTAGACTGGTGAACCAATTATTAGACTTTAGGAAGATAGAGGTAGAGCGAATGAAGGTGAGGGCTACTGAAAACGACATTGTATCGTTTGTTGCCGATATTATTGAATCATATAAAAGCATAGCTCAAAAAAGAAATATTGATTTGAGGCTTATTACAAATGAGCGCCAGATAAATGTTTGGTTTGACGCAAGCATGATTGATAAGGTCGTGTTCAACCTTTTGTCAAACGCCTTTAAGTTTACGAAGGATGAGGGGTTTATTCATGTTTACTTAAGTAAAACAGAAGATGGAAAAAATGCGGTAATTAGGGTTGAGGATAATGGCGTTGGGATGGCGAAAGAAGCAGTGGAAAGGGTTTTCGAAGCATTTTACCAGGGTGAATATGAAAATTACAAAGGCTCAGGATTAGGGCTGGCTTTATCAAAAGAGCTGGTTAAGTTGCATGGAGGCTCTATTAATGTAAAAAGCGAGAAGGGAAAAGGAACTGAATTTGAAGTGAGATTATTAGTCGGCACTGATCACTTTTCCCCGGAAGATTTGGCTGAAGGTTATACTCCTTCACCCATTCAATACGAAAGGGATATATATACTTCAGACCTTGAGGGACAGCAAAGAACGAACAGGGAAGTATCATATAACGGATTAAAAGAACATTCGGTACTGATAATTGAGGATAACCCTGAATTGAGAGGCTTTTTAGCTGACCGGTTAAGTTCGGATTATGAAATACTTGAAGCCGTTAATGGCCAGGAAGGATTACAACATGCCTTTGATTCAGTTCCGGATATTATTATTAGCGATGTTGTGATACCGGGAAAGGACGGGATAGCAATTACTAATATTCTAAAAAACGACGTTCGCACCTCACATATACCAATTGTTTTGCTTACAGCTAAAACGAGCGTTGAACAGCAAATAGAAGGAATGAAGAATATGGCTGATGCCTACATAACCAAGCCATTTAACCTGCAGTTTTTGCAACAAAGTTTAAAAAGCTTACTGGCTAACCGATCGAAGCTAAAAGATCATTTTACCGGAGACATATCATCAAGCCTAAAAACACAGACGGTTAATAAATTAGACAAAAAATTTATTAACGAATTTACCTCTTTGGTGGAAAGCAACATAGCCAATGATGATTTTGGAGTGGACGACATATGTAAGCAGTTAGGTATCTCCAAGGTTCAGTTATATAGAAAAGTGAAAGCTTTGCTGAACATCAATGTGAACGACTATATAGTTGAAACACGACTTCAAAAGGCAAAGTTTTTATTGCAACATGAAGAGTTTTCTATAGGAGAAGTCGCATACAAAGTCGGCTTCTCCTCGCCTGCTTACTTCTCTACCGTATTTAAGTCAAAGTTTGGCATAACGCCGAAGGCCTTTAAGGAAAAGTAGATAATATAAAAGCGCTCGTTATAGGGGAAAGCTGGGCTTTAAAAGCTACACTGAGTATACGTTTTGCCATACTTGTGAAGACAATAGCTATTGCTCATTATTGCATTCTATTAATACAATATTTATCTACATCGATTTGTGTAAAATGCCCCCTGTTTTTTTGAGAAATTAACAAGAGGCTGCCCTGAACTATTTCACCTCCATTTCAAAAACCTGGGTATTCTCTAAGAAACCCTGCAAAACATCGCCCACAACACACTCGCCCACACCGGCCGGAGTGCCTGTAAAAACAAGGTCGCCAATGTTAAGTGAAAAGTAATTGGATATATTGGCAATAACCTCATCGGCTGTAAAAATCATGTCGGTAGAAATCCCTTTTTGCACAATCTCTCCGTTTTTAACCAGCGAAAATTGAATAGGCTTTCTAAAAATATCGGTAGTTACGTCTTTCCACGTACCAATCACGGCTGAGTTATCCCAGGCTTTGGCTTTTTCCCATGGCAAACCTTTCTTTTTCAATTCAGCCTGAACATCCCTCGCTGTAAAATCCAAACCCACTGTTATACCATTGTAATACTTGCTTGCTTGTCGTTCGGGAATGTACTTGCCGTTTTTACAAATACGCAAAACCAACTCAGCCTCGTAATGAAGCTCGTTGCTAAATTCAGGATAATAAAATGGAGTATGCGGCTGAAGCAAAGCACTTTTAGGCTTCATAAATATTACCGGTTCGTCAGGCACATCGTTGCCTAATTCTTTAGCATGGTCAGCATAATTTCTACCTACGCAGAATATCTTCATTAATGATTGATTTTTTAAAAATAGGTAAGAATGAATGCAGTTCTAAAAAGAACGGAATAACAAGGCTTCTTAACTGATCTTTAATGTCAATTGATAAAAGGTGTCTTTTGATATAACGCTGGAAGCGGCGAAAATTATACAAACTCGCATTTATTTATTGCATTCATCGCCTTATCTATACCTATGGTGGCAAAATCTTCAATCACTTCAATACACTTTTCTATTTTTTTATTCAGGATGGATTGCTCTTCTGTTGTCCATTTACCTAACACAAAATCAACCTGGGTACCTTTGGCAAAGTTGCTGCCGATACCAAACCGAAGCTTTGGGTATTTGTCGGTACCCAATATTGCCTGTATATCTTTTAAGCCATTGTGCCCGGCATCGCTACCACTGGGTCGCAGGCGAATTTTCGACAAGGGTAAAGCCAAATCATCTACTACGGTGAGCGTATTTTCTACCTCAACCTTTGATTTATCGAGCCAGTATTTGAAAGCTCTTCCACTCAAATTCATGTAGGTAGTTGGTTTAATACAGATAAATATTCTTCCCTTCCATTTAACTTCTGCCACCTCTGCAAGGCGGTCAGTTTTAAACAAGCCACCATGTTTTAAGCAAAAATGCGAAACCACATCAAACCCGATATTGTGGCGTGTATGAGCGTATTCGGCACCGATATTTCCAAGCCCAACAATCAAAAACTTACTCATGTGGTAAAAATAACAGATGTGAATTGATGTAGAAAATTAATGTTGAGTACCAATTTAAGCGGCGTAACGGAACAAAAAAAACCCGGATAAATCCGGGCTTCCCTATTCATTTTGAAGAGTTTACTTTTTCTTTTCATCTTTAGCACCGGTTGCTTCTTCCTGCTTTAACTGGCGGGTTAATACTACAGATGCAATAGGAATACGAGGACTGTTCAAAATCTCAATATTCTCTACTTTCACATCTTCCACCCTTATGTTACCGTTCAACTCCAGGTTAGTTATGTCAACCGTTATTGATTCTTTCAAATCTTTCGGCAGTGCTTTTACTTTTAACGACTTCATTTTAACTACCAGCTTTCCACCACCCTTTACTCCAATAGAAGTTCCGGTAAGGTGTAAGGGTAAGGTAGCCACAACTTTTTTATCGCTTACCAACTCTAAAAAGTCAACATGCAATAACTGGTCGGTCACCTTATCAAATTGCAGATCCTTTAAAATGCACTGGTAACTTGCACCATCTACCTGCACTTCTGCCTGCATAAATTCCGGGGTGTAAACAATTGGTTTTAACGCCTTGGCCGAAGCAGCAAAATTAATCTCCTTGGCACCCCCGTAAATTACACCAGGCACAAGTTCCTGAGAGCGAAGCTGGCGGGTGGCTTTTTTGCCCATTTCGGTCCTCAGTTGTCCTTCAATTGTAATTGTTTTCATTTGTTTTTGTTTTGCCCCAAACCCAACTTAGGTTTAAGGATGTTATAAAAAGAATTCAAAAAAATATTGGTTGCGCCTGCTTTTTAATTCCTCCCGGTTTCTTAAAAAACCGCTCAGGGTAACTTCTCCCTCTTGGCTTTTAGCTGCGAATGGATGAACAGGTTGGTGATACTCCTGTTTTCATACGCGTTCCTTATAGCTATTGCAAAAAGGTCTGCAACCGAAACCACTTTTATCTTACTCACTTCGCGTTTCATGGGAATGGTATCGCAAACAACCAGTTCATCCAGTACGCTGTTTTCAATATTTTCGTAGGCATTACCGCTTAAAACCGGGTGTGTGCAAAGTGCCCTTACACTACTTGCTCCCTTCTCCATTAGCAGGTTGGCAGCTTTAGCTAAAGTGCCCCCGGTATCGCAAATGTCATCTATCAAAACAATGTCTTTCCCCGTTACATCGCCAATTACTACCATGCTCGCTATCTCGTTTGCACGCTTCCGGTGCTTGTCGCAAATCACCATTTCACAATTGAAATAACTGGCAATCTCACGCACCCTGTTGGTGCTTCCCACATCGGGGGCGGCGAAGGTAAGGTTTTGCAGTTTAAGTTGCTCTATGTAGGGTATAAAAATTGCCGAGCTGTCTAAGTGGTCAACCGGTATATCGAAATAACCTTGTATTTGCGGGGCGTGTAAATCCATTGTAATAATCCGGTCGGCCCCAGCGGCAACCAACAGGTTAGCAATTAATTTAGAGCCAATTGCTACGCGAGGTTTATCTTTTCTATCCTGCCTTGCATAACCATAATAAGGCATTACCACCACTATTTTGTAAGCGCTTGCCCTCCGTGCCGCATCAATCATCAGCAGCAATTCCATCAGGTTGTCGGTTGGGGCGCAGGTGCTTTGTATTAGAAAAACATAATCTCCCCGAATGCTCTCCATAAAAATGGGCTGAAATTCTCCGTCGCTGAATTTTTGAATATCTATTTTACCGAGCGGGGCACCAAAACGCTGAGCAATTTTTGTTGAAAGGGGCTGCGAACCTGTTCCTGAAAAGATTTTAATCGAGGGGTTCATAAACAAGTTTGAATGAGGGCCGAAGATAGAGATTAGCCATAGAAGTTTTAATTTGGAACTATTAAATTTTGCCGATGGAAAAGCAGACAATAAAACACTGGGCAACAGACGACAGACCCCGCGAAAAGCTGGCGTTGAAAGGGGCGCATACTTTGAGTAATTCGGAGTTGTTGGCCATACTTATTTTAAATGGCGCTGTAAATAAAAGCGCTGTTGACCTGGCAAAAGAACTGCTTTCGGCAGTGGAGAACGACTTGCAAAAGCTGGGGAAACTTTCGGCAAAAGACATGGTTAAGCTGAAGCTGAAAGGCTTGGGACCGGCAAAGGCCATTACAATTGCTGCCGCTTTGGAATTAGGCATCCGGCGCAGTATGTCCGACACAAAAAAGGACGTAATACGATCGAGCGGCGACCTGGCAGATTATTTAAAAGCAAAGTTGGAAC
>JANPIA010000530.1:0-24766 GCA_031424735.1 Segetibacter sp. | reverse complement strand
ATCCGTCGCAGGGCGACGTTCCTTCCAAGTCTGACGGACCTGCTGCAACCGTAGTATTTGGCAGGGCTTTTGGCGATGCCAACCGTGGTTATGTATTATACGAAGGTGGACATAAAATAAACAATACCCCTTCGGCGGATGCCGTTGCCGCGCAACGGGTTTTTTTTAACGCTTCTTTCTTTTATGTTCTGGATAAGCAAATAACATCTACCGTAAGTGGTGTGCCCACAGTTTTAAATGCAGGGCAAACCTATACCAACCTTACGGTTTCAACCACAACACCACTGGCAGGTACTACCTTGTATTACCAGTGGATATCCACCTGCGGGGGAACGTTTTCAAGCCCCAACAGTACCACCACCAGTTTTACTGCGCCAAGCGTTGGTTCAACCACCAATTGTATTGTAACCTGTAAGGTTACCGATAATTGCGGTCGTGTGGTTTTCGATTCAAAACCAATCAGCGTAATTACGGGTCCGCGTTCGCCTGTTTGTGTTGCCGATGTTGCAACGGTACCAGCTTGCTCCGGTAACACTGCATCCATCAATGTATTATCCAACGACAGTAATCCGGATGGGGGAGCATTAACGGTAACCCTTTTAAGCAGCGGTTCAAACGGAACTTTTACCAATACCGGAAACGGTATCATTACCTATGTGCCCAACAGTGGCTTCAGTTCCGGGTCCGATGTGGTTACTTACCAGGTTTGCAATGCAACCGGGCAATGCTGCACTTCTACCATAACGGTAAGTATAAGCCTCAACGATAACAATGGTTGTTCACCTATTCAATACTATGGGGTAACATCCGACATTACAGCATCTACCGCTACCATGTTGGGCGGTAGCGCACCAGCCGGGTTAACCAGTTCGTATGGAGATGCGGATGGTATTGCTGCAGATGCTACTACCTATGCCAACTTTAATAATACGGCAATGATTGCCAGGTACACCCTTTCGTCGGCTTTACCGGCTGCAGGTAATATTTCCTTTTTTGTGGATGGTACTTCGGGCAGGCAATTTACCGTTTCTGAAAGTGTGGATGGAACTACCTGGACCAACCCGATCACCTTCACTGTTACAGCAACCGACGATTTTTTAGACGCTTTTAAAAAGACCTATGCAGCAAGTGCAGGCACAGCATACATAAGGGTAGCTATAGTAAGCCAGCCGGTACTGATAGATGCGATGGTCTATGATGTTTACGGATGTATGAGCGCAAGCCCCAATGCCTTGCCCGACTATGCCCGAACGCTGGAAGATATGCCCGTAACCATTGATGTATTATCCAACGATGATGATCCGCTTGGAAACGAACTGGTGCCAATTGCAATTGCCGAACAGCCCCGAAACGGCAAGGTATCCATTAATACGGACGGAACTATAACTTACCTGAATACGAAAGACCAGATTGGTACAGGCATTGATACCTTCTCCTACAAAATAAGAAATACCAAAGGGCTGATAAGTATTGGCTATGTATATGTGACGATTGTAGAAGATGCCTGCCCCGCTAACCAGTATAAACCCTATACTGCAACGGTAAGCGCCATTACGTTAAATGCTATTGCTGATAATTATTTACGCCAGAGTTCGCCCACAACCAACTATGGAGGAAACACCCAGTTGAAACTTAAAGGAAAAAGCACCTCGCTGGAACGACCTATTCTGAAATTTGATCTCACCACTATAGGTACCACTGCACTAATAGATTCCGCTTCGCTAAGTCTTTACCAACAGGATAAAGCCAATACAGAAAACGTGAGTGTCTATCGCCTTACCCGTGCATTCAACGAAACGGGTTCCACCTGGAACAATGCCGATGCCACACCCACCGCATGGACAACAGCAGGCGGCGATTTCAGCAGTACAATTTGGGCTACTACCAATATAGGTAACACCAACAATGTTTATAAAAACTGGAATGTACGATCGCTGGTACAGGCTTTTGTAAATACTACTTTTACCAATAATGGTTTTTTGTTAGCCCGCAATCCTGAAGGAGGTTCCGGTAAGTTTAAAGAAATGAAGTTTGGTTCCCGAACCGGTACGGCTGGGCAAACCCCTAAGCTGTATATACGCTACAGGGTTCCTTCAACCTGTGTGGCCATCCCTTCATATGCACCGCTGGCTATGCCCGATACAGCTACCACCAATGCGGTTACAGCAATAACCATCAATGTAATTGCAAACGATTTTGATTACAACAGTACGGGGCTAACGGTATCATTAAGCCGCACTACCTCACGTAAAGGAGGTACTTTATCCATCTCATCCAACCAGGTGGTGTATACGCCGCCAACAAGTCCATATTATAATGGGGTAGATACGTTTTCCTATATAGTTACAAGCTCTTCGCTGGTAGATTCCGCAAAGGTTTATGTAGACATTGCCAATGCAGGCCCAACCGCTGTTCGCGACGATTATACCATACAATCGAATACCATTAGTTTACCTTCCAGCCTTACCGCTACCGTTACTACCAACGATATCGATCCCGAAGGTTCCGGTTTTTCCACGCCAACTTTTGTACTCTATCCAAAAAATGGTGTGGCAACATTTTCGCCGCAGTTAACCTATACCCCTAATACCAATTTTGTAGGGAACGATACGCTGATCTATCTTATTTATGAAGCATCCAGTACAAGCTGTACTTTGTTATCCGATACGGCAATCGTTATTATTACCGTCACCAATCGTGCGCCCACAGGCGTTACCGATAATGTAACCATCAATGGATGCGAAATAAAAACAATACAGGTAACCTCCAACGATACCGATCCGGAAGGCGATAAAATGACCGTTCAGATTGTAACAAATCCATCGTTGGGAAGTGTGGCGTTAAGCAATAACAATACGGAGATCATCTACACACCACCAACCAGCACAACGGGTACCACAACAAGCTTTACCTATAAAGTGTGCGATAATGCAACGCCATCGTTATGCAGCGGAAATGTTACGGTCAATATTACCATAAGAGCAACGCCGGCAGCCAATACAGCGCCGGTAGCAGTACGTGATACTTTCAAAACCAATATGAACGTAGTGCTGTATGCAGATGTAATGACCAACGATTCCGATCCAGATGGGAACTTTTTAAAAGTACCGGTAAGCATACTGATCAACCCAACACACGGAACGGCAGCAGGCTTAACCAGCGGGCTGGTAGCCTATACGCCAACGGTTGGTTATTTCGGACTCGATTCGTTTTATTACCAGGTGACAGATAGCATTGGAACCGTAAGTGGTTGTACTGCTTTCGGCCCTCTAACGGCAAGTGCATGGGTGTACATTATTGTGCAGGATTTTCCTATAGCAAACCGCGATTACTTAACGGTTGCTAAAAATACGGCGGGCACCATCAGTGTAATTACCAACGATATTTTTGGCATGGACGGACCGGCATCTGGAACCATTGTGGTAGTAACACCGCCGGTGAATGGAAACGTTTCGGTGTTAGCTAATTCAAACGCCAACCAAAGCGACGACCAGTTGCGCTACATACCCAACATTAATTACAGTGGTATTGATTCGCTGATTTACCAGATATGCGATACCAATGGCGATTGCGATACTGCCATTGTTTACATTTTGGTTAAGCCCGATACAGACAACGATGGTGTACCGGATGATATTGATATTGACGACGACAACGATGGCATAACCGATGTAATAGAAGTTTGTGGCAATGGAGCTACTTCATTTAGTTGTTTGTCGGGAGGCAACGATCCGTCTGGCGATGTTGACCAAGATGGAATTGTTAACGGCAAAGATGCCGACTTTGGAATGCTGAATGTCGCTGGCTGTGTTGCAGTATTGGACACCGATGGAGATGGCATTGCGGATTACCTGGACCTCGATAGTGAGAACGACGGTATACCCGATGTAGTGGAAGCAGGTGGAGCAGACTTTGACGGGGACGGGATTATAGACAATTACTACGATTCGGATTATGACGGACTATCGCAAAATGTAGACGCGAACGAAACTGGCGAAACAGGTAGTGGATCTGGTTTAGGTTTCCAGGATTTTGATGGCGACGGCATTCCAAACTCCACCGACCCCGACAGTGATAGCGACGGTGTACCCGATATAATAGAAGCAGGCGGAACGGACACGAATAACGATGGCAAAACCGACAGCTTTACGGATACCGACCTGGATGGTTTAGCCAATGCCTACGATCCGGATGAAGGAAACGACGGCTACTTCGAAAACATCGGTGTGCCTATACTTTTAACGGGCGATGACCTCGATGGTAATGGACGACCAGAAAGCTATCCGAATAAAAATATCGATCAAATGGGAAAGCCGAATCCTTACGACCTGGATGCTGATGGAGATGGTATAACCGATGCGGTGGAAGCAGGGTTTGCCAATACAGTTTCGGTAAGTAACGGAATAGTCTCCGGTGCTGCAACCGCGGGTTGGGCAAACACCGTGAGGGCGCTTGCTTCACTCAATCTTGTCAATACAGATGGAAGGGCTAATCCCAATTATCTGGATGTGGATAGTGACGACGATGGTATCAGTGACAATGTAGAAGGGCAGCCAACATACAGTTACAGCCAGCCATCTGATGCCGATAGTGACAACGATGGAATAAACGATGCTTACGAGGTAAGCTCGGGCACTTTTGGCGGCGGCGGCATAACTCCGTACGATCACGACGCAGACGGTTACCCAGATTTTACTGATACCGATACCGACAACGACGGAGCGCCGGATATTAATGAGAGTTCGCTTCAATTTAGCTTAACACAAGCCAACATTAACACCTCCGATACGGATGGCGATGGTATGCTGGATGAATTTGATAATGTGAGTGTTTCAGGGTCCGCCTCTGGTACAAAATATAAGAACGTAACCAACAGTAACATGGGAAGTGGCGGAAGCTTTAATGGTCCCATTCCTTCCGGTTCCAATGTATCGCTGGTTAAATCGCAGGTAACGGGTGGCGACCGCGACTGGAGAAACCTGAGCATTTTGCCTTTACAGATTGTGAACTTTGGCGCTTCGTTTCACAACGCCACCGCTACACTTACCTGGAAGGTGGAGAATGAAAAACAGGTTGAGCAATACACCATAGAAAGAAGTGACGATGGGAATATATTTGATCCCCTGTCTAAAGTGCGGGCTCTTAACAACAACACGGGCACCTATACGTACAACGATAATCTTACATTTTACAAACACACCATGGTGTACTACCGCATACTGCAAAGTAACCTTTCGGGTGCCAGGTTTTATACACGGGTTGTATCGTTTAACCTGAAGGGTAAACCGGGCTTGTTGCAAATTTATCCCAACCCGGTAGTAAGCGAACTGACGGTTTTAATTCAGTCGACAACCAAAGAGCTGGCCACCATGTTTATTTATGATGCAGGTGGTAAAAAAATGTACGAGCAGGGTATTGTACTGCAAAAAGGCAACAACGTATTCAATGTTTCGGAGGTTCGTTTGTTTTCAAAAGGTTTTTACACCATTACGGTTAGAACAACCGATAAAATCTTAGTAAATAAGTTTACCAGGCAATAACCGGGAGTGGAAGCACAGGAACGAATGCACCGCGAATTTTACCAAAAGGGTTAAAACCTCCACAATTGATTTGTTTTCCTTAACCAATTTGAGGCGCAATTATTAAAATAGTCAGTGGCAGGATTTTCTTGTTAAAACACTATTATTAAAATAGTGCGCTTATGATGAACTCCATTGAACACATTGTTTTGGCCGACGATGATATAGATGACATAGAGCTGTTTTCAGAGGTACTCATCCAAAATTGTCCCCACATAAAGTTAAGTGTTGCCAACAATGGTAAGGAGTTGCTTGAATTACTTGCAACCATATTGCCCCCCGATTTAATATTGCTCGATTTGAGTATGCCTTTATTAACAGGGCAGCAATGTTTATTAAAAATAAGGGCTAAGCCACAATACAATCATGTGCCTATTGCTATTTACTCTACTTCGTCTCGTAAGGAGGAGATTGAATACTGTTTGGAAAATGGCGCCAATCTTTACCTTATCAAACCAAACACCTATAGCGGCATTTCAGAATTGTTGAAAGATATGGTGGAATATGCCTGATCTGAATGGAGTAGCTGGGATAAAGATTCACGTGATAAAGATTTATAGACAAGGTTGTCCGGCTAACCTGGGCTAAAGCGCACCCGGAAAAGTTTGCTCCTATAACGCCAGTCTTTAGGCTAAGGTTACTGAAACCTGATAAGGCAGTGGACTTTAGCCTAAAAAGAAAACTTCAGTCGGTCAACACCATTTAATAAACCGAAACATCTTAAAAATCAATTCTATATTGCATGCTAACTTCTGAACAGTATGCCCTCCCCCGTAAAGCATGTTGTAATTGCTGATGATGATATGGACGATGTAGATTTATTCAAAGAAATCATCAAAGAAGTATGCCCCCACATAAAGCTTAGTGTGGCGCAGGATGGTGTAGACCTAATTCGTTTATTAGACCTTATAGATGAACCGGATTTTATTATCCTGGATATCAATATGCCCCGCAAAGACGGAAAACAATGTTTGAAAGAAATAAGGAGCAAAGAGAAGTTTAAGCACGTACCCATACTTGTTTTAACTACCTCCGATGTACAGGAAGATTTGGATTACTGTTTACAGAACGGCGCAAACCAATATAGGGTAAAGCCCAGAACGTACACTGCGTTTACAGAATTGGTAACTGGTATTTGTCGCGGATGGCTTCCTTCTCCGGTGTCGCCTTGCAGCCTGTAGAAGCAGGTATGGTTGTGGGTTTTATCGTATTCCCGCATAAATAGATTACTACTATAGGCGTTGAACCGGCAGCTATCAGCCGGCGCAAAAATGGATGAAAGACTGCAAGGGCAGGAAGCGCCATTATCAAAAAATCATTGTAGCCTTAACAGAAACCGGCAGGCTGATGAAGGAGATTAACAACTTAGAAATAGAATAGCACAACAATTTGCATGCAGCAAGGCAAACTTTTGCAGCATTCAGTTCTAACTAATAGTTGGTGTAACAAAGCCCAATTAACTAATTCAATAAAAACAGAATTTTATATGCTAAGTTTAAAGTCGCCGGGTGCATTTACAGGTGCCGGAGTGCTTTCAGCCTTTGCTGCATCGCTTTGTTGTATAACACCGGTTATTGCCTTGCTGGCTGGCAGCAGTAGCATTGCCGCAAATTTTTCGTGGATAGAACCGGCGCGACCGTACCTTATTGGTTTGAGTATTTTAGTATTAGCATTTGCCTGGTATCAACAATTGAAACCACAGCCGGCAAACAATGCAGGTTGTAATTGCGACACTGCCAGCAAGGTTTCATTTTTTCAATCCAAAACTTTTTTAGGTATTGTAACCGTATTTGCTATGCTAATGATGACGTTTCCGCTGTATGCAAAAATTTTCTTTCCAAAGCCAAAAGCTTCGGTGGTAATAGCAGCCGCAAATAATAAACAGCAGGTTAAGTTTGTTATTAACAACATGACCTGCGAAGCCTGTGAAGAGCATATAAATCTTGAACTTTCAAAGTTAGCTGGTATCATTTCTTATAAAACATCGTACAGCGGCAAAGGCAGTGTTGTAATGTTCGATACTTCAAAATTGAAAGTAAGTACAATAGAGGCTGCCATCAATAAAACAGGTTATACCGTAAAAAGCCATGACCTTGTAAAGGTGAAAAACTAACATATGGAAAAATTGCTCCTTCAATCCACCATAACCTGCCCGCATTGCGGATTTGAAAAAGATGAGACCATGGCCACCGATGCCTGCAAATACTTTTACAGGTGTACAAACTGCGATATAGTATTAAAGCCTAAGCCTGGCGATTGCTGTGTGTTTTGCAGTTACGCTACTGTAGCCTGTCCTCCTATACAAATGAATACATCGTGCTGCGGATAGCAACAACAACGCAGCGTTGTTATTTACCGGTAATTTAAGTTGCTGATCTCATCTCTTTACCCATCCCTTTTTTGGAATAGTTTCAAATTGGAACAATTTCCCCAAAATTATTCCCCCGTAAAATAAATGGATATACAATTGCGTTTTTGAGTGTTAGTTATAATTGATGCACAGGCTTTCATATCCAATATCCAGTATGAACAAGTACAACGCTTTTAAAAACGACCGTCGTAATTCCGCACCAGCAACCTTTTTATTAAGTGTTATTGAGCTGTTTACTTCGCTGGTTATTTTAGCGGCAAATGTTTTTTTTGCAGCGTGCAATCGTATCGGTATTAGGCCATCCAATCACCACGGCTATACATCCCCTTTATCAACCCACAACATACGGTACCGGTATCATACAAAAGGTAAAAACCAACTGTTATGATGAGAGTATTACCATATGTTGAAGGGAACCGAACACGCATGTTTGGCTTGTCCTCTAAAATTTTGCATGATCATTCAAAAGTATTATTTGTGTGCCTGAGAACATTTGTTATGTGCCTGTTGCTCATTACTTCGTTTTTTGCTACTGCCCAAACAACAGAAACCATACCGGTCGGTTCAAAAATCATTAACATGGGCATCACCCCGCAAACAGCCGCCAACGGTTTAAAACCTTACGGACTGGTATATGCGTTGCTGAAAGCAGAGGTTCCCATTAAATGGATCATCAACCCAAGTAAATCAAAAGATGGGATTGACTTTGTGCACAACGGTGTTAGTTACAAAGGCAGCGCTTTTATAATTGATGCAGGTTATTTAAGTGCATCCATAACATCTATTATAAATACCTGGACGGCAAAAGGCGTTATTGTAAATACCACGGTAAGTGCATTTACGGTTAGCGTAACCGTAAACCTGAAATCGCCGCCGTTTTGGGTGCTGGATGCACAAAACGGGAAAATAGCGGAAGGGTTTATTAAAGCTGCAGAAATACCTTCAACCGCATACATTTTCAAATCGCCTTTTCAGCTAACACGCTGCGACGATATTTATGTAATGCCCCATGCTGACCCTACCTGGGCAGAACACAAAAATCTGTGGTACTGGAACCGCGATTACAAAGGTTCTATTTGGGCGGGTTGCCATGCGGTAAGTGTTTTAGAGAATGTTTATGGTGCTGACATAGTTACCCCTGCAACAACCAGGCGGCTAAATTTTTTAATGAACGATGGCACCGCCGGTTTCGATAAAAACGCCCTTTCTTTCAGGTCGCATGGCAAGGGTACGCCACCCTATGTAGCAAGCCTTCCATCGCATCCGTTTATGCAATATATGGGTAAAACGGATTTGGCGCATACCAATGGTTCCGAACAAATTTTTATGCCTTATAAACCCGGCGGAAGCTGGCGGTCTACTACCTCACTGGCATCCATCGATCCATCGCAGGCGGATGTTCCCGGTTTATCGACCGGACCTGCGGCGGTAGTTGCTTTTGGCAGTGCCTTTGGCGATACAGCCCGGGGTATGGTTATGTATGAAGGCGGGCACAATATAGGCGGTACTGGTGTTGATAATATTGCCGCACAACGGGTATTTTTCAACTTCTCTTTTTATACTGCATTTGCCCGGCAGTTTAAAACATCTATGTCCAATGTTCCTTCTGTAGTATATGGCAATCAAACTTATTATAACCTTTCAGTTTCAGTTCCCATATTATTACCGGGCAGTGCGGTTAGCTATCAATGGACCTCGTCGTGCGGTGGAGCTTTCTCCAGCGCCAATTCGCGCATTACCAATTTTACTGCGCCAGATGTTTCAGTTACCACGCAATGTATCATTACCTGTAAAATAACCGACGAGTGCGGCAGGGTAACATTTGAAAGTGCGCCGGTAACTGTTATTCCATTAAATAGGCCACCAGCCTGTACCGGCGATGCGGGTATTGTACCCAGTTGCCTTGGCAATATGGTAACGGTTAATGTTTTGGCAAACGATTCCGAACCCGATGCAGATCCAATGACGGTAACACTTATGGGGCAGGGTGCATACGGTACATTTACAAACCTTGGCAACGGTAATATCAGTTATGTTCCCACATCGTATTTTACCGGTTCCGACCAGGTGCAATACCGGGTTTGTGATGATAAAGGATTATGCTGTTTTGCAAACTTAACCATTAGTGTAAACCTGAACGATGCAAACGGATGCCGTGCCGATGAATATTATGGTGTAGCATCTACCATTACTGCTTTACGTGCTACGCAGGTAAGTGGCTCAGTTCCCACCGGACTTGCAAATACCCTGGGTACCTCAGATGGTGTAGTAGGCGATGCCACAACCTATGGCAACTTCAGTAATACCAACATGGTTATTAATTTTACCTTATCCGCTGCTTTGCCTGCTGCCGGTAACATCAAATTTTTTGTGGATGGAAGTTCGGGCAAACAATTTACCGTAACACAAAGCTCCGACAGTATAACTTTTTCCAACTCGCAAACCTTTACAATAGCATCCACCGAAGATTTTTTAGAATCGACTGCCAAAATATATTCTGCCAGCGCCGGCACTAAATTTTTGAAAGTAATTTTTCCAAGCCAACCGGTTTTGATAGACGCGATGGAGTACAACGTGATGAGTTGTTTAAGTTCATACCCGATTGCCGGCAGGGATGTCGCTTCTGTTTTGGAAGACATGCCGGTTAAAATTGATGTACTATCGAATGATATAGATCCGGAGGGATTGGGATTGACCGTCGTTTCTATTGCGTCACAGCCGTTATATGGGCGTGTTTCTATCAATACAGACGGCACTATTACCTATTTAAACACGAAAGACCAGATCGGTACCGGAGTAGATTCGTTCTCCTACAGGGTGGTTACCTATAAAGGTGTTACATCAACCGGCGTTGTTGTTGTTAATATTACTGAAGACAATTGTTCAGCTGGTTTATATAAACCTTTTACTACTACCAGCACAATTACCTCAACTTTAAACCCAACAGCCGACAACTATTTAAGGTTAGCAGCAGTAACCAGTAATTATGGAACTACCGATATAAAGGTTAAAGGGGAATTGAGCGACTTAAAGCGCGGACTGGTGCAATTTAATTTGTCAGCCATCCCTTCAAACGCTATAATCGACTCTGCATCATTAATGATGTATCACAATACCAATTCCGGAAGCGAGATCATTAATATTTACCGGATCAACAGGGCGTGGACAGAAACGGGAAGCACATGGAGTACTTACAATGGAACCAACAACTGGACAACAGCCGGAGGTGATTTTGATACCACCGTTTACAGTACGTTAAACGTTGGTGCAACTACCAACGTTTATAAAAACTGGAATATTAAATCGCTTGCGCAGGCCTGGACCTCGGGTAGTTTAGCAAACTATGGCTTAATGATGCGTCGCTATCCTGAAGTAGCATCGGGTTCATTTAAAGACATGAAGTTCAGCCCGCGGGAAGGCTCGTCGTCGGAGTATCCAAAATTATATGTAGCCTACAGGGTTCCGGGTACTTGTACAACCATCCCGGCTTATGCACCGTTGGCAATGCCCGATACTGCAACCACCAACTCGGTAACGGCGGTAACAATTAATGTATCATTAAACGACTTTGATTACAATGCTACCGGAATGACGGTGGCGTTACTAACCTCCACCTCAAAAAGAGGAGGCGCACTTACATTATCTGGTAACAATATAATTTATACTCCACCGGTTACTACCCCTAAATACAATGGCGTGGATACCTTTAAATACAAAGTAACCAGCTCATCGTTGGTAGACTCGGCATTTGTATATGTTTTGGTAACCAATGCACCACCCAATGTAAATCCCGATTTTTATAACATGCCATCCAGTACGGGTGCGGCTCCTAACTCATCGGTAAACGATGTTACGATAAACGATTCTGATCCCGAGGGTTTGACACTCTCATCACCTGTTATATTGGTAGCACCATCACAAGGCATTGCCACCGTTTCGGGTAACCAAATTACATATACACCCAACTATAATTACTACGGAAAGGATTCGCTCGTTTACCAGCGCACAGAGATTTCGGCAGCCGGTTGCTATCTGCTAAGCGATACGGCAAAGGTTATCTACAATATTCAAAACCAGGCACCGGTAGGTGTACTGGATTCTACCAGCATTAATGCCTGCGAAACGGTGATATTAAATGTATTGAGTAACGATACCGATCCCGAGGGGAACAACCTGGTGATCACCAGCTTTACCCAGCCCGATTTTGGTACCGTTGCGCTCACTAATAACAATACCCAGTTCCTGTTTACACCACCTGCCGGCATGTGGAACCTCATGTGCACTTTCACCTATGTTGCCTGCGATCCCGGTACCCCGGCATTGTGCACAGGCACTGTAACATCCAAAGTAAAAGTGCGTCCGCCACCTCCTAAAAACAATGAACCATTACCTGTACGCGATACATTTTTTACCAACCTAAACGCCGTATTATATGCCGATGTGTTAACGAATGATGTGGAACCCGACGGACAGGACTTTGTTACACCGCTTACCATAACTACCAACCCTTTACACGGTACCGCCGTGCCGTTGTCCAATGGATTGATACAGTACACTCCTAACAACAATTATTACGGGTTGGATTCATTCCTTTACAGGGTGTATGATAGTATAGAAGTACAAAACGCCAACATGGGTTCGTGCGATAAGATCGTTTCGAAATATGGTGAAGCATGGGTATTGGTGGTGATACAGGACGCACCGCTGGCAAACGTAGATTACAAGGCAGTGAACCGGAATGCATCTGCTACCGATATAACCGTTTTAACCAACGATATATTTGGATACGATGGACCGGCAACAGGTACTATATCTATTGTAACCATGCCAACACGTGGTACCCTAACGGTGAACGGAGGTTTGTTGGGTAACCAAAGCGATGATAAGTTAATTTTTACACCAACTGCCAATTATAGCGGAAGGGATTCTGCCATCTACCGCATATGCGATTCAAATGGAGATTGCGACACAGCCATGGTGTACATTTTAATAAAAGGTGACAATGATGGTGATGGTATAATGGATGATATAGATATAGACGATGACAACGATGGCATAACAGATTATATTGAAACCTGCGGCAATGCCGCTACTACATTTAGCTGTACAACTGGTGGAGCCGACCCTAATGGCGATACGGATCAGGATGGGTTGGTGAACTGGAAAGATGCTGATTACGGAACGCTCAATGCAAATGGATGTAACACTTCTATGGATACGGATGGGGATGGAGTTCCAAACTTTTTTGACCTGGATAGTGATAACGATGGTGTACCCGATGTGGTAGAAGCCTATGGTGTGGATGCCAATGGCGATGGGTTAATAGATAACTACAGTGATACAGATGCGGACGGACTTTCGCAAAATGTAGATGGAAACAATACCGGTGCCGCGGGTAGTGGCTATGGTTTAGGTTTCCAGGATTTTGATGGCGACGGCATCCCAAACACAACCGACCTGGATAGTGATAACGATGGCATTCCTGATATTATAGAAGTTGGCGGAACAGACTCCGATAACAACGGCAGGGTGGATGGTTTTGCTGATACCGACCTGGATGGCTTTACAAATGCATACGATGCAGACGCAAACGGAGATGGGGTTGTAGAGAATACAAGTGGTCCATTACTGAAAACCGGCGCAGACACTAATAGCGACGGCAGGGCAGATAGCTATCCCAACAAAAATATTGACCAGTTGGGTAAACCCAATCCGTACGACCTGGATGCAGATGGCGATGGAATAACAGATGCTATAGAGGCTGGTTTCCCTGGTACAGTTACTGTAAGCAATGGCATAGTTTCCGGTGCAGCTACATCGGGTTGGGCTAATTCGGTAGCCGCGCTTTCATCGTTTAGTTTCCGCAACAGCGATAACAGGGGCAACCCCAATTTCCTGGATATTGACAGCGATGATGATGGCATTAGCGATAACATTGAAGGGCAGCCAACTTACAGCTACACCATGCCTACAGATACTGATGCGGATGGCGACGGATTGAACGACGTTTTTGAAGTAAGCCCCGGTACATTTGGTGGTGGGGGAATAACACCGTACGATCATGATGCGGATGGATTTCCCGATCATCTTGATACCGACTCAGATAATGATGGTGCGCCGGATATCAATGAAGCATCCCTTCAGTTTAGCCTTACACAAAGCAACATAAACCTAACCGATACCGATGGTGACGGAATGATAGACCAGTACGATAATATAACAGTGACCTCTATGGGAGCTGGCTTAAAGTATATGAACTTAACCAACAGTAACATGGGTACCGGCGGTAACTTCAATGGTCCGTTGCCATCCGGCTCAAATGTGTTGCTGGTGAAATCGCAAATCTCAGGTGGCGATCGCGATTGGAGAAACTCCGGCATACTGCCATTGCAGATCGTAAACTTTACCGGCAACTTACAAAGCCGGCTGGCGCACCTGAAATGGTTGGTGAACAACGAAATTGCAGTGGACTATTATGTTGTGCAGAGAAGCTTTGATGGTGTTCGTTTCGACAGCATCGGAAAAGTTGCCGCACTCAATCAAAATACCACTTCGTACAGTTTTAACGACGACCTGGCTCAGCTAACCTTTGAGAATGTTTACTATCGCATCCGGCAGGTTAATAAAACCGGGAGAGAATTTATTACGCAGGTAGTGGTTTTTGGTTTGGGCGAGTCGAGGTTTACCAACATAAATGCATTCCCTAATCCGGCAACTACGCAGGTAACTGTACAAGTTCGTTCGTTAACCAGGGAGCCGGCACAACTTATATTTTCCGATATGTTTGGCAGAACCATCTTTAATAAAACCTACATGCTGGAAAAGGGGCAAAACAACATCCTGGTTACCGACATTGCAAAATTTGCCCGCGGAATGTATATGCTAAAAGTCAAAACATTGTTACAGGAGCAATTGGTAAAAATTGCCAGGCAATAAAATTTCTTTCTAAAAAACTTATTTCAATCAAACCATCCACCCGGGTGGTTTTTTTGTTTTGATCCAATTATAAAAACTACTGTGCTGCGAAAAGTGTGCAGGTGCCGACGCTGCGCCCGAACATTTTACTTTTCACTGCAACTTTTCCTCCGCTATTTCCATCATTACCTGTAGGCAAAAGCATCACCCGTTTTTTGTGAGGCCTTTTGTTTATTCCTCCATCGCAATATTCCATTTTATGAAAAAGCTTTCTTACCTCCTGCTGTTTGTCCTGGTTAATACTTCGTTTCTCCAAAGTTTTATTTAACCGTACAAGGCTCTACCGAATTTCCTTCCCCTATTTTGTTATCGGTCTTCCAAAACACTTTTAAGCAAGTGGCGGGGTTTTCTGTTATCGCAACAGGATTATTTGCAAAGAATTTTAGCTCCTCCCGCTGTTTATGTTTCCAGCCGCGGTTTAATTGATCAACCGAAATGTTTTCGCTGCGAAACCCTCCCACCAGTTTTCATTTACTTTTGGGCTTGCCCGATTTTTATATAAGCGGGTGTGGTAATACCAAAGCAAGATTTGCTGTTATTTAGCTTTAAAAAAATCAACCAAATTTTCTGTTTCAGTAAGCGGTTCGTCACATTTAGTTTGGTATTCAATTACTTTCTTGCAACTTTTTCTTTTCTTTCCTCATCAATATATAAGTATAAAATGCATTGTTGTACAAGTTTACCGGTTCCTTTTCGAACATTATTAATTCATAATAAAGTACTGGGGGAAGGCGAAAACCCTTGAACAGAGTAGCCATATTTTTTATTTAATAATTTTTATAGTATGATTACTTTAGAAAAATTACTTACAGAACTCAAAGCAGAATCTTTGAACGAGATTATTGCAGGAAGTGGCAAAAAGAACAAAAGCAAAAGCAAAAAGAAGATGAAGAGCAAAAAATCTAAGAGCAAGAAGAGCATGAAGAGTATGAAAAGCAAATGTGGTTGCCACATTGCACCGCCACCATGTTCTGGCTGTCAATAAATCATTGAAAGGTTTTAACCACCTTGATTTAGCAGGATTGATTTATAGTCAATCCTTTTTTTATGTTGTGAACTTTAAATTGGGATGAGTCCCCAAAACAGTGTTTTATTATCTTTATAGCACAAACAGCAATTTAATATACTAACAGAAAGGATTGGGCGTTGATTACCCAATCCTTTTTTATAGTTCAGATATGGAGAAGTTTAAATTATCGAAACACATTGCCATTTTAAAGGTTAAGGACAATTTTGAAGAAGCGGTTCCCGAAAAGTTTAAACGCGATCACTTTCATTTACGCGATTCCGTAAACGACCGTGATTTTTTCATCAATAAAACAGTTAAGTATTTTGTTGATAAATTTTCCAAGCCGTTGAACTTGCCTGAACTTGTGCAAATTGTAAAGAATGATCTTAAAAACGATAGTAGCGAGGTAGAAAAAACCTGCACCGAGTTTTTTAACCTGCTCTGCCGTAAAAACATTTTGGTGTTGGAAAACGCCGATGAAAGCTTTGCCAAAACAAAGCCGAAGTATAAAGCCGGCGACTTGCTTGATCAGTTTATTGTAGAAAAATTGCTGAGCGACCGCGGCTACCTGGAAATTTACCTGGTTACCGGTAAACTAAGCGGTAAACAAAGCGTAATAAAATATTTGAGTTTCGTAAGAGTTGGCGATACCAATAAATACAACGACGAACTTGCTGAATTGGAAAGGGAGTTCTCTCTTCTGAATGATGTTGCACACATACCGGCCATGTGCAGTGTTTATGGTTTTGAAAAGGGCGAAGGGTATGCTTACATAAACCTGGAGTATATAAAAGGACTTTCGATAGAAAGATTTTTACATACGAAAAAGCGGCTGAAGGAAAAGGATTGTCTCCAGTTATTAAAAAGTGTGCTGACTGGTTTTGCGGCCCTGCACAACACGGGTATTATTCATGGCGATATTCACTCATCAAACCTATTGGTAAAAAGTGAAACCGATATCCGAATAATAGACCTCGGTTATTCCAGGAAGGTTGACATGGAGCCAAATGAAATGTTGTCGTACGGAGGGGTGATGCATTATATGCCCCCGGAGCGTATAGAAATTCGCACATTGAGAAAATACACCGACGATGCAAGCCTATCGTCGGACGTGTACCAGGTTGGTGTACTGGCATACCTGGTATTGTACAAAACTTTACCTTTCAATGGTTTTGTTTGGGAAGAATTATCGCGTAATATAAAAGAAAGCGCAGAGGTTTACCCGGAACATTCCTTTTTGAAAAAACCGGTAAGTAAAGCACTGGTTGGCATTATAAAAAAATGCCTGTCAAAAAAACCTGCCGATAGGTATAAAACTGCTGGCGAAATTTTAGCCGATTTTGAAAACCAGGTTTTAAAATTGAAGTTGCAAGTAAATTAATAGAATGCTGAAAGGGATTGATCAACAACTTAAACACAACGATTGCGGCATAAGTGCCGTAAAAATTGTTTATAACCTGCACAACATACCGGTAAACCGGAGTTACATTGAAGAGAATATTTACCTGGATGAGAAAGGATCAGGTATACACGACATCAAGGAATTTTTTGATAAGGAACAGTTCCTTACAAGTTTTAACCTGCTTGATGTAAACACGCTCAAGTTTAATCCTGAAAAGTTAGAGAAACTGGTTCCATGCATTTTACCCATCAAGAATAAACAGGGGCAACATTATGTGGTGATACAGGGTGTTCGCAATAAAAAGCTACAAATTCTTGATCCGGCAATCGGTCAGTCGCACACCTGGACCTCCTCGGAATTGCTAAAGAACGCCTACACCGCCAGCGCCAATTACGACTATGTAAGCAACAAGCAAATATTTGAAACAATCATTCATGCGGAGCTTTCAGCCTATAAAATTTCGGTTGAAAAAGCCGAAGAATTTGACCAGGGCGAAATCGTAAACAAACTTACCTATTTCTCGTACCTGAAGGAAAACTTTGGTTTTGCCAATGTTGATGCTGAAAAAAAATTCCTGGAAGATCTGTTATTTAACCAGGAGCTTAACATATTGCCAAAGCAGTTCAGGGCTATTAAAATAAAGAACGAAAAACTCAAGATATCATCGCCGGTAGTGCTTACCGTGCACAGGGCTGCTGAAACTAAAATTGTTACTGCCAACCCAAACAATGTAGCCATTGAAAAACCGGTAAACCCTTACAGGAAGCTGGTTGCCGAAATGAAACCTTACCGAAAGCTATGGGTCATTTTTATAGCATCCGCTCTCTTCTCCGCATTTATTGGGCAGCTTACCATTTTTACAAGCCAGATACTGATAGATAATATACTGCCCAGTTATAACCTCAGCTTACTCATACTTTTTGCGGTTGGCGTTGCCATCTTTAATGTTTTCAGGCTCATTATATCCACGTACAAAAAATTTATTTCCATACACCTCGCCAACATCTTCGATAATTACTTTCTTACATCCTTCAGCGATAAGCTCAACTCCTTATCCATACGATACATCCATACCTTTAGCAAAGGCGATCTTACGGAAAGAGTAAAGGACAGTATGCAGTTGAAAACTTTCTTTATCCAGTTTTTCACCAACATTATTATCGATGCATTTGTAGCACTGTATTCACTCATCATACTGTTTGCGCTTAATTGGAAAATAGCATTGATAGTAGTGCTGGTCCTCGTTATTTTTACCATTTGGTTTTACGTGATCACACCCTACATACGTGAGAATGAGAAACGCAGGTTCCTGGAAAAGTCAAGTCTGTTTTCGTCGTTGTTCGAAAACATTGAAGGCTTGCAGGTCATCAAATCTTTCCGGCTGGAAGGTCTTTTTATGCAAAGGCTCGCCCCCAAAATTAAAAGCATCTTAGCCATTCAAAAAAAGATGAAATATGTGAACCTGGTTAATTCTGGTGTGATAGATTTTATAATGATCATTGCCGGGGCCTTCATTCTGGTACTGCTATCCAGAAACGCTATTGTTGATAAAAGTATATCGGTGGGACAGATCATTACCTTTCTTGCCCTGGCGGGGCAAGTGTTCTCATCGGTAAGTGGTATTTTAAGTGAAAATCTCGACCTGCAGGAGAACAGCATTATTTTAAACCGCTACTTCGATTTTGGCAAAACAACGGCCGATAACCAGCCGCTTTCCCTCCAGTCAAAAATAAAATCCTTTGATCTTGAATCGGTAGAATTTAGAAATGTTGGCTTCTTTTACATTCCGCACAAGCCAGTGTTTACCAATTTAAACGTGGTAATAAACCGGGGCGATAAAATTCAACTGGAAGGAAACAATGGAGCTGGTAAAAGCACTTTTTGCAAAGTGTTGTCGCTGCTGTACAATCCCAATTCCGGCGATATTTTTATCAACAACGAAAAGCATCATTTTTACAATGCCGGGGCGGTGCGCAAAAAAATATTGCTGGTGAGTAATGAAGACATTTTATTCAACGATACGCTAGGCTACAATATCACTTTCAATTACGCATCGGATACTTCCGAAATATTATTGCTGGCAAAGGAAGTAGGCTTGTACGATTTTATAAGTGATAAAGCAGAGGGGCTTGATTTTATCATTAACGAGCAGGGGAGGAACCTCTCTACCGGGCAGCGGAAAAAGGTGTTAATGATGAGAGCTTTTATGTCTGGTGCCGATGTGATCATCCTGGATGAAACCCTGTCGGGCATTGACAAGGAATCAAAAGAAAAGATAGAGCGGTTTATTAATAAACAAAAAGACAGTTCCTTCATCATCATTTCGCACGAGCCCCTGGAGCATTTAAAATTCACCAAAACTTTATTAATGCAAAATGGAACCATTAACGAACTACAACATCAGGGGATATAATTTCATCGCCTGGTTTTTCAGGATCATACTGGCAATGATGGTTACATTGGTAGTATTGGTGTTTTTTGTGCAGATTAATGAAACCATTTCTGTAAAACAGGGCGAAATAGTATCGGGCAATCTGCAGGCAGATTATAAAGCGCCATTTGAAGGAACGATTTTAAAAATTCATGTAAAGGAAGGACAGCAAGTGAATGCTGGCGATACCTTGCTTACCATGAAGAACCTCGATTTCCGCGAGCAGCAGGCAAAAACCAAAACTGAAATTGAATACCTGCAGAAAAAGATTCAGTCAATTAATGTATTGCAAAATGCAGTTGAAAAAAAGAAAGGAGCCCTGGATGAAGCTGGTGATATCACCTCAAAAAAATACCAGTTGGATATCAACTCCCTGGTTACCGATATGAAAACCCTTGATGAACAATACAGCCTGCAACGGGAGCGCCTGAACTCCGCAAGGGAACGGTTGGTTGGCGATTCTATTTTGTACAAAAAAGATATGCTTAGCAAGTATGAGCTAAACAATACAAAGGATGCCAATACCGCTTTAAAGGAAAACCTTACCACCTTGCAAAGCCAGCGCAACAGGCAGCTCTCCGAGAAAAGCATCACCTACAATAATTTTACAAAGGAGCAAAACAACCTGTTGCTTTCAAAGGTGCAGCTCGAAGAAAATGCGCAGGCGCTGGTGCAGGCAAAAAACGATTACCAAAGTCAGCTATTACAGGCAAATGAAGCACTCAATAAGCTCAACCAGGAGTTAGATAAGCAAACAATTGTTGCTGCCACATCGGGTATTGTAAACTATTTATTCAATACAAAGCAGGCAAGTAATCTTATAAACAAAGGCGAACTATTGTTGAGCGTTTCACCCAAAACCGCTTTGTATTATGCAAAGGTTGTGGTACCCGAAAACGATATGCCTTATATGAAACCTGGACTGGAAGCAAAGTTTAAGTTGGATGCTTTTAACCGGCTGCAAAACGGGTTAATAAATGGCAAGGTATCGTACGTAGGCGAGCGGAAGGAGAATGACCAGTTTTATGCTGTAGTGGAGTTGATAGATGCCACAAATTTCAAATTGAAATCTGGCTACACTGTTTACGGCGAAATCATTGTACAGCGCCTGCCTTTATATAAATATTTCATCAAAAAGCTTTTCCGAAAGTTTGACAATAAATAAATTTTTTGAACCTTTCTACCCGTGATCAACTGTTTATGAAGCGCGAAACATCTATACGAATCGTACTGGTTATTCCAATAGTTATTGTACTGTTATCAATAGGTACAATGGTTACTGCGCAGGCACCGCCACCTTTTCGTAACCACGAGGTGATTGATGCCGGCAACGGGATGAAGGTAGAAATATTAAGTTGCCGGGGTACCGGCGAAAACGAAGAATGCGATGTGATCTATTACACGGAAAAACGTTACCTCGGTAAACGCGTTTGGGAAAAATCAAAAGTTTTAAAAGACTTAAAGCTGGCGGCTCGGATGGAACAGTACAATAAGAGTAAGGGTTTGTCGGGGAATAACACAACCCCTAAATCAACTACATTACAACCCTACATTTCAAAGCCGGCAACAAATAATACAACTACTAAATTTGATACAGTAACAAAGGCACCAGTTGTTAATACAAACAAAACAACCGTAAAAATTTTAAAGGATACAGTTGCCAAAGTGCAGGAAAAAAAAGGAAACGTGCCACCGCCTTTATTAAAAAACAGCACTGAAACTAAAATTGCTGAGGTGTCGAAACCGGCAAAGGTGGTTGTAAAACCGCAAACCTATACCCTGGCAAATATTTACGCTCTTGCCAAAGAACGAAACTTAAGCATGAGGCAGGCGCAAAATACGGTTGACAACTTTGAAATCGATCGTAAAATAGCAATAGGGCAGTACCTTCCTTCTGCTTCGTACAATATCGGTCATTATTTTTCACGCGGAAAAAATATTGACCCGGTAACCAATACCTTTTCTTATTCAAACTTTAGCGGCGGTTACACAGCACTTGGCTTGCAGTTAGACATTTTTTCAGGCTTTAGAAGGTTGAATACTGTAAAGCAAACAGGCTACAGCATAAAAGCCGCCGAATTTGCCAGGAAGAAATTAGAAATCGACCTGCTATCCAGCATTACCCTTGCTTATGCAAGATTGCTATTAGATAAAGAGCAACTGGCCATACAGCAAAATCTTATTGCAAGCACCACACGGGAAATTGAAGTGGTGAATGAAAAAATAAAAGTGGGCAGGCTGAGTAAGTATGAATTTTATACGTTCAATTCCAGGCTAAATACCCAGCAGGCAAACCTGGTAACGTTGCAAAATGATTCGATGGCTGCTGTTATTGAGCTTAAAACGTTATTGAACCTGCCCCAGTCCGATGCCATGGACGTTTCACCTATCGATACTTCTTTTATGGCGGAAATTTATTCAACCGATATTGCCATCCCCGAATTTCTTACATTGGTTTTAAAACAACATCCGGCAATCAGGCAGGCCGAGATGGAAGCGGAAGTGGCTAAACTAGGTGAAAAAATTTCGCAAAGCAGTTACTATCCCTCTTTGTCTCTTGGCGGAAACCTGTCTTCCAATTACAACGCAAACCAGGTGAGCATCAACGGAAGCAAGGTGCCGTTAACTACCCAACTAAGCGATAACATTGGGCAAAACCTCAACCTGAACCTCCGGGTTCCTATTTTTTCGCAAAATGAAAATATGAACCGGGTGAAGAAAGAAAAGATCAACATCTATAATGCACAATTAGGCTTGCAGGCAGCAACAAACACCATCACCTCAAACACCTTGCAGTTAGTAAACGATTTTAATGCGGCAAAGAAAAAATTCCAGGCTACAAAATCGGCGTGGGAACAAAATAAATTGTCGTACGACTTGTATACCGAAAAGTATCGAGTGGGGCAGATTAGCTCAGTCGAACTTTTAACCATGCAGGATAACCTGAACACCTCCACCTCCAGCTACATGCAAACTCGCCTGCAAATGTTGTTTCAATACCAGCTTTTGGAATTATTGAAAAACTACAATTGATTTTCAGCTACTTTCCTTACATTTTTTTTACTTGATTGGGCTGCCGGGTTACAGATAGCCCGCTTTTTATCCATGCATTTTCCCAAAATGGGACATCTCCCGTAATAAAACTTTCTTCGCCCATTTCGTGCAACTTTTTCAAAGGCATTCTCATCTTATTACATTGAAAAGGGTCATTTTCTGATTGCCTTTTAATTATTCATGCATTTATGTAGGTATTACCAGGTAATTCTATGAAAAAAAATCTATCGTGTTACTGATTATCATGATAGAAAAAAGAGAAAATCCAATTGAAAATTTTGAAAAAATTACACATGAAAAAAGTTTACTCACTCCTGTTTCTTGTAATTGATTGGTTGTACAAACAGTTAATGCCGCTAGGAAATGCTGCCCAAAACACGTGGGCACCGCGCAACCAATTGCAGTGCAAAATCACTGATAACCCTAACAGTTCCCCCGTTAGCACTTTCTCAAAAATGGTAAATATTCTTTTACCTCATTCAAATACAACCTATATGAATCTTTTAGTAACCCGCTTAAACGCCAGGGTAAACGCATCGCCGGCTTTTATAGCAAAAGCTGTGTGCCTCTTGCTCACAACATTTCTACTTTCGTCAACTTCGTTTGCTACTTATGGCGACGTAGGTGATTTTGTATGGCGCGACACTAACTGCGATGGTATTCAGCAGTCGGGCGAACAAGGAATTGCGGGGGTAAAAGTAACCTTAACTTATCCTAATGGAACAACAACCGCCACCACTACTACCAATAGTAGCGGACATTATAGTTTTAACAACCTGCAGGCAGGCAACTATGTTATCGCTTTTACAACACCTTCAGGCTATACACCCAGCCCTTCCGACCGTGGCAACGATTTTACCAGGGATAGTGACCCGGTAAATGGAAAAGTATCGGTAACAGTTTATGCTGGTGAAAACAATCCTTGTATCGATGCTGGTTTTTGCGGCCCGGTAGCAAACAATAATAATGCAGTAGGCAACTTTGTTTGGAGCGATCGTGATTGTGATGGTTTACAAGATTCCGGCGAACCCGGTATTGGTGGCGTGAAGGTGACACTTACCTTCCCAAATGGTACCACAACCTTAACAACTACTACCGACAATAATGGTAATTACATCTTTACCAACCTCGCACCAGGTAATTATGTTATCAGCTTTACAACTCCTGCCGGTTATACCGCAAGTCCGTCTAATGTAGGCAACGATTTTACAAGGGACAGCGACCCCGTAAATGGCAAACTTACCATCACTGTATATTCAGGCGAGGATAATACTTGTATAGATGCAGGATATTGCAGCCCGGTAAATAATAATAATTCCGTAGGCAACTTTGTTTGGCGCGATCTTGATTGTGATGGTATACAAGATTCAGGAGAACCAGGATTAGCGGGTGTTCAGGTAACCCTAACATACCCCAACGGAACAACTACTGCAAGCGCTATCACCAACGGTAGCGGCAATTATCTTTTTTCTAATCTTCCTCCGGGTAAATATGTGATCAGCTTTGTTACACCGGCTGGTTATACGGCAAGTCCTGCCGACAGGGGTAATGATATAACTAAAGACAGTGACCCGGTTAATGGTAAGGTTACGGTAGACGTGTATGCAAATGAAGACAATCCATGTATAGATGCAGGTTTCTGCGGACCAAATAATAACAGCATATTGGGTGATTTTGTATGGCGCGATCTTGATTGTGACGGCATACAGGATGCAGGCGAACCTGGTATTGCAGGGGTTGTAGTAACGCTTACTTTCCCCGACGGTGTTACCACTGCAACAGCAACAACAAATGCATTAGGTATTTACCAGTTCACTAATCTTGCTCCCGGTAACTATGTGGTAAGTTTTGCAACACCTGCTGGTTATACGCCAAGTCCTTCCGATCGTGGAAACGATGTAACCAAAGACAGCGACCCTGTGAATGGTAAAGTGGCTGTTACAGT
>JANPIA010000529.1:0-8201 GCA_031424735.1 Segetibacter sp. | reverse complement strand
GTCCCAGTAGCCACGTGTATATTCTGTAAGGTCGTAAACGCCACTCATGCTAATGACCCCGTTTAAAATATCAGGACGTTTTAAAAACAAGTTCATGGCATGCAGGGCACCAAACGAAGCGCCACATGAATATATCATGGTATCCGGACTGGTAGCATTGCGTATAAAAGGAACTACCTCGTTAAAAACATATTCGTTAAACTGGTTATGCTTTATGGCCCGGTGTTCACCCAGCATACTATAATTCATCCAGCTATCCAGGTTAACACTATTAATGCTAAAAACACGGCACTTGCCGCTGTCAATAAACGGGGCTAATGCCTGTATCAGGTTAAAGCGTTCATACTCTAAAAAATCTGCCCCTGCGGTTGGCACCATTAAAATAGCAAAGCCATAATGGCCATACGAAACTACGGGCATATCGCGGTTGAGTGCCGGGCTGTACCACGATGTTATTTCTCTTCTCATTGGTAGTTAAATTTAAATTTAGAGATAATGTATGTTGAGTGGAACAACTCTCATTCCTTCCATGTTAATACCAGTCACTTGTATTTTGTTGTAAATGAAAATAAGAACAAAAATTGAATGTTATAGAAGAGTGGGAATAGTCATAAGCTTTCAGGCGCACTGAACTTTTGGTCAGGGGCAATTGAGAATTATTGTGAAGCACGTCTTGCTTCCTTGTGTTATCAATAATGATTTCAACTTAAGCTATAGTGGCCTTCTTTATTTCTTTCCATAAATCTCTGAAACACTGGGCCGCATAACTGCTGTTGGCATACGTAGCAACGGGTGCCAGTTGAATGCCCATTTTCTCCACATCGCTGAGGTAAGGAATGTAGTTTTTAAAAAAAGTTTTATCACGATGATGCTCGTTAATTACTTCGTGGTGCATGTTTTTGCGATGATCCACCATGCTAAAAAATCCACGAATCTTGGTTTCATCTACGTTGTTTTCTTTAAAATGTTCACGAACGGCTTCATAGCTACGCATACTAAGCGTACTGGGTATATTGGGTATCAATACATAATCGGCCGCGGCAAAAATATGATCGTGTAAAATTGATAAGCCCGGCGGACAATCCAGCAGCACCACATCGTATTGGTTTTTAAAAGGCGAAAGTGCGGTCTTTAGCCGGCGTTTACCCTGTTTTAAATCAGATAGTATTACATCTGCATTACGTGCTGAAATATCAGAGGCGATCAGGTCAAGGTTTTCGTAACCGGATTCCTGGATGGCATCAGTTAAATCAAGCTCGTTTGCTAATAATTTTTTGGCTTCGTTCTTAACCGTTGAGGCTGTTTGAAAATAGAACCCGGCGGCACCCTGCGGGTCAAGATCCCATAGCAAAGTTTTGTAACCTTCGGCTGCAGCCTGGTAGGCAAGATTTACGGCGGCAGCTGTTTTTCCAACGCCGCCCTTTTGATTATAGATAGCTAGTACTGTCATAAAATAAATATACAAAACATTAATAAGGAGCAATAGAAACCGGGGTAAAATGGATTTGAATACTGCATTGGAAAAATCGGGTAACAGGCAGGTGAGGGAATTTTATCGCTGTTTGAGTATCTATCTTAAATAATGTTTTTGGCTGCAATTTAGTGGCTGATATTTACTTATTTTCAGTCTTCATATTTTATTATTCTAATCCGTTCTTTAATCTTGCTATATGAAAATTAGCCACCAGTTTATCTGCTTTGCATTAATGCTGTTATGTATTGAGACAGTGAACGCCCAGGGTAAAAACCTGTTTAACGGACGAGACACCAAAGGATGGCATGCTGATGTGCCGGCGCTACAGAAAGACAGTTCGCTTAAGAATCCGTATATAGTACGCAATGGAATGTTGGTTAGCCTGGGTACCCCCGGTGGTCATTTAATAACAGACTCCGTTTACGAAAATTACCGGCTTGAAGTTACTTACCGCTTCGCGGGAAAGCCGGGCAATTGCGGAGTGTTGGTCCACGCCTCTACCCCAAGAGCATTATATAGTATGTTTCCTAAAAGTATTGAGGTGCAGATGGAGTACCAAAACGCCGGCGATTTTTGGTGTATTGAAGAAGATATTACAGTGCCTTACATGGAGCAACGGCGTGGACCAAAAGCCAACTGGGGAATTAATGGAAACAAGACCCGCAGGATCATTCACCTGGAAGATGGTGCCGAAAATCCGATAGGTGTTTGGAACAAAATGATGATTGAATGTTTGGGTAATACTGTAAAAGTGTGGGTGAATGATAAGCTGATGAATGCTGGTTATAACTGTACGGTTAGTAAAGGGCAGATAGCCTTACAGGCCGAAGGCTCTGAGGTTGAGTTTGCTAAAGTGGTGCTGACACAGATCAGGTAGAATCTCCCGGGGGCACGTTTGTGTTCCGTTTCACAGGGCTTCACACTGGGTTATGATATTCCGCCCTTGCTGGGCCTGGGTTTACGAAGGGAGGGTACTTTACAGGGGTTTCACCCTGGGATACTATATCCCGTCTTTTCAGGACTTTATACATTTGCCAGGACCCTGTGTGGTATTAAATTTCACGCTATTCCTGAAATTTCGGGAAGATTACAGGGGAGGTTTTAGAGTGCTGATTTTTAATTTGAACGTTGCAATTTTATAGAGGCCCAACAGTTCGGTTTTTAAATCTACCTCAACTTCATAAACACTTTAACGTTAGCAGTCATGCTATTTTTTAACACTAGTGATATGGAAAAACCCAAAGAGGACATTATGAGCCCGTACCTGAAGCACAGTTTATGATAAAGAAGTTTGTGTTACCGGGAAAATTGTGCTTATGAATGACCTTCCTCAAATGATAATTTATAAGAAAGACCAGATTAAAGTAACCGCCAAGTAAGATTGGTTTTTTTAGGACTAACCGTGTTTCTCGGACTACGCTTTAAATGATAAACCGGATTGCACCAAGAAGTTGTAGATGTACTGTTTTGGTTAGGCTTAGTTATACAAATGAGCATCTGCAGTACGTCGTCATTTGTATCAAATACCGCGGTAGTCCGGGTTATCATTTGCCTCCGTAGTAGCAGACTACGGAGAGCCATTAGCAGAACGGAACACTACGGAGTGCCGGGTGGTTAAGAGAGCAGTTTTGAGCATAATACAATGAGCATAGAAAGTAAATGACTTTGAAGAATGGAAAAGCTATCCAAATATCTTACCGTAGATAAGAACATTCTTTTTGGAAAGCCGGTATTTAAAGGAACAAGAGTACCGGTTTAAAGTTTGTTTTGGCATCTTGAAAAAAACATAGCGCTTGATAAATTTCTTGAAGATTTTCCTACAGTTAATCGCAAGCAGGCAGAAGCTGTTTTGGAATGGACAGCCAAACATTTTGAGTTACCTGAAAGTATAATGGATGAGATTACTATTGGATGAGAACCTGCCCGTAAAGCTTAAACATCGTTTTAAGGAATCTGTTTGGGATGTATTTACAGTGAAAGACATGCAATGGTTCGGAAGAGAAAATGGAGAACTATTGCAACTGATGATAGAAAACAATTTCACTTTCTTTTTGACCATTGATAACAACCTGGCTTATCAGCAAAACTTCCTCACCTACCCATTGCAGGTTGTAATAATGATAGCTCCCGACAATACTTATGAAATCATTATGAGTTTTATAGAACGTGTAAAGTTGAAGCTTGAAGAAAATTTTATAGGACCGCAGACGGATATTGCTCCCAAATAATTGCCGCTTACCGTATGTCTTCGACTACGGTTGTAAAGAATATTCCGGATTGTATCCGGAATTTATTGCTATGCAGCTTGGTTGACTTGATGAGATCCGACTCAGCAACCTACTGCATATCATCAGTTGTTTTTCAATTACCAGACGCAGTCTGGGTTTTCATTTGCCTCCGTTGTCGCAGACAACGGAGAGCCTTTGCAGAACGAAACACTACGGAGAGCTGGGAGAGCTTTCGGGAATGGAACATTAAAGATCGTTACAGAAGCTACATCTTCCCTATAATTTCTAACAACCCATTTTCATTTGAAGCCTGTAACTTCTTAATATCCTCTTTTCGTGTTATTAAGAGATTTGAGATAAACAGTCGGCTATTATTACCGACTCTCAAAAGTACCACTTTTGGAGGAAAACCTTTCATATTAATTAGATCAACATAATCTTCATCGTTAGTTATAATAATTAGATCATTGTTTTTTGCATAGTTCCATATTGCAGTATCGCTTGCAGGTACTTCTAGTTCTGCCACACGATCTACATGAAAACAATCCTCAAAATGTTGTTGAAGTACAGCAATCATACGCCAGGATAAATTTGCATCAAGCAGCAATCTCATCCGGTAACAATTTTTATCATTGCTTCGCGATTTGCTGCAAACATGAGTGCTGCTTTTATATGTTCTTCTTTAAGTGAAGGATAGTCGTCCAAAATGTCCTTGTAAGTCATATCAGAAGCAAGCCATGATAGAATATCTCCAACCGCAATACGCGTTCCCGTAATGCAAGGTTTTCCAAATCTTATATCAGGATTGATAGAGATGTATTGGGTAAATTCTTTCATGTAATAAAGTTACAGCAATTAAAAGACCTTCCAAAGTTGCTGGTCCGTATGTCTACGACTACGGTTGTAAATGATATGCCGGATTGTATCCGGAATTTATAGATGAACTGTTTGGTTGACTTAATAAGATCGATCAGGAATCCATTGCATTCCATCAATTGTTTTTCAAATACCAGACGAAGTCTGGGTTATCATTTGCCTACCGTAGTCGCAGACTAAGGAGAGCCGTGGGACAGAATGGAACACTAAGGAGAGCTGGGGAATAATTGGGCAGAACGTGTTTAGTTAATTTGCACGTTTTTACTTTTCTTCTCCTCTACTGCTCTATCGCTTTGCTTTAGGTGGAGCTTTGGCTTTAGTAATTGATTTAACCGAAGATTTTACTTTTGGAGCGACTGTGTTCTTTGTTTTTATCGGGTTTACACCTACCAATTCCCATCCCCTTTGGACAGCATTCATCTCTAGACTGTTGTTGCCATAAAGGCGTTTTGCGATCATTAAAGTCAGAGAAGCAAAGTCTACGAAATTGGACTTTTCTTTCAATCTTTTATCGCAGATTGCTTCATACCAAATACGACCGGCTTTTTCCCAGGAGTATCCTCCTATAGCTGTAGATACAAGGTAAAATGCCCTATTGGGAATTCCAGAATTATAATAAGCCCCACCAGTCATATCTTCTTTGCTGCTGCTAAAGTCACGCATATGCGCAGGCTGAGGGTCTTTGCCTAACACTTCAGGATCGTTGTAGGCTGTACCAGGGTTGGCTAATGACCTGAGTGCTTTCCCTTTTATTTTTTTATTTAAAAGCCCGGCTCCGATCAGCCAATCCGCCTCGTCTGCTGTTTGGTTCTTTACATACTGCTTTACCAGGCTGGCAAAAACATCGGCAATAGAATTTAATAATGCCCCGGGCTGTTCCCAAAACATCAACCTGGTTTGGTTCTGAAGAATGCCATGCGAATACTCTCTTGCAATAATGTCAATCTCGGATGTAAATCGGTTAAATACCTTACTGTTTCCATCTCCAAATACAATCTGCTTACCCGACCAAAATGTATTATCAAAGTTCTTATCATAGTGTACGGTTGCGGTAAGTGGTACACCCTTGTTGTCGATGGAATTTCTTTCGTAAACGTTCCAAAAAAAATCGTACACTTTTCCAAGACGATCATATACTTCGTCGACAGCGATATCGCCAGAAGGTGGGTCACCCTCGCGGCGAACCAACTGTCCCGGAATCTCTGTTTTGTTTTTCGCATCGTAAATCAACCGGTGAGGTGTAGATACTTTCTTATTCTCTGCTTCCTTATTACTAACCACTTCGGTACTTTCTGAAACAGATGGCAAAATTGATTTTGTTCCTGATGGCTTTTCTGGTACAATCCCTGCAGCTAATGCTTCAGCAGCCTTTTTTATTCCCTTACTTACATCAACCCAGGCCACCTCCTTGTTTTGCCATAGTACCACTGGCCTTCCTTCATTGGGCAGGACTTGCAATTTTGCAAATGGTGTTCCCGACCAATCAACAGGCCTGATAATAATGGGAATGACCCTTGCCTCTCCTGAATTGTGTCTTTCCAGTGCCCTTACCATCTCCTTGCTGTAACAGTATTCGGATGACACAAAGTCCACACTAATTAGTAAGAGAATTATATCTGCTAATTCTAACTGCTCCCACAATTTATTCTCCCACTCTTCCCCTGCGGTAATATCGCGGTCGCTCCAGCCTTTAATAACTTTTTGTTGTTGCAAAATGGTCAAATGTTTCGACAGGGTATTACGCATCTTTTCATCCTCGTGAGCATAAGAATAAAAAAGGGTGAAAGGTTTTTGTTTTGGCATTGACAAGAAATTTTATTAAGCGATGTACCAAAAATGGTGGCAGCCTCCTCTAATTTAAATTAATTATCTAAATAGTTCTGCATGTAGGCAAACGGCAAGTTGGAGTAGCTGTTTATTTTTGAGTAATTTGAAAGCTGATTTTTAAAGGTGTTACGGATGTTTTGATGTGGTTGACTTTTAAAACTTTGTTAGGTGCCTTTTGCAAAGGCATGAGATCTAAAGACCTCAATTTATCCTGTGTTCGAGGTCATTCCCGAAACAATAGGGACAGGCTCTTCTGAAGATACTCGAACAACCTGGCGGCAGAACGGAACACTTCAGCAGAACGGGCATATCTTTATTTAATTATAGTCTGGCTGTACAGTTGCCGCTTCTGAAAAGACAACATGGAAGAACGGGACGAAAGACTCTGCAGCCATGAGTAAACAATTCACTAAACTTAAATTTAATTGTATGTCGAAAAAAACAGCTCATCCCAGAAAGAATAAGCCTACTAAAAAGAAAAGCTCAGCACAGAGGAAACCGGGTAGAAAGAAAAATTAACGGTAAGGTCAAAAAGCAACAAGCCCGGTTCAAAGAGCCGGGCTTGTTTTATGCCGTTGTTGGTGTGTTGTTTTAAGACTTCCAGTACCAGGGTTTCCTCGCCAACAACTTGACCTATCAGTCTCGCTGCGCTAAGACTTTGAACAACCGAGCTTACGACGGAACAATTAGGGAGAACAGGCACTCGAACAACCGTGCGGCAGAACAGGCCAACGTTTTGGCAGAACAGAACAATTAAACTAACGGTAGGAATTACTCAGTATCATGTCAGCAATCAAACTATTAACTTCAGGAATATGAAATCTGCCATATTCATACCATTTTTTATTCTTCCTTTTATTGTTTCGGGACAGCTAAATGCACCTGCACAGCCCACACAATATCCACCAGCAGAAAAGGTCGCTAGTGACTTTAGGGCGTTGCTGCAAAGACCGGTGGTTGACTTTAAACCTTCTTTTCAATCCTCTCTTGCAGATAGTATAATCATTGAAAAAGGTTTTATTTATAGCGAAGCAACCGAACGGATCCCTGTGCTTATTTATAAGCCTGTTACACCCGGCATAAAATCTTTTCCTGCGGTAATTTGTTTACATGGTACCGGCGGAAGCAAAGAAGATGGAGATATTAAAAACCTGCTTTACCAACTTGCGAAGATGGGTATTATGGGAATTTCAATTGATGCCCGATATCATGGAGAGCGCATTGCCGGCGGAGCTAAAGGCAACCAGCAATACGTGGAAGCAATAACAAAAGCATGGAGAAATACAGGTAATACGCATCAACAACATCCCTTCTTTTTTGATACTGTATACGACTTGTGGAGGTTAACAGATTACCTGGTAACACGACCTGATGTACAGGCTAACCGTATAGGTATGATGGGGATTTCTATGGGTGGCATTGAAACGTGGATGGCAGCTTCCGTTGATAAAAGGATAAAGGTGATAGTACCCGTTATTGCTGCTCAAAGCTTCAAGTGGTCACTTGAAAATAACAAGTGGCAAGGTCGTGTTAATACAATTTCGCAGACACATATACAAGCCGCGAAAGATATGGGAGATAGCACAGTTAATAGGAGAAATGTAAAACTCGTGTGGGACAAATTAATTCCGGGAATAACGGATGAGTTTGATTGCCCATCTATGATACGGCTCGTCGCTCCGCGACCTTTATTGTTACTGAATAACGAAAAGGATATGAACTGTCCGCTCGGTGGAGCACAAGTAGCTTTTGAAACAGCTACAAATGCCTACCAGGCTGCGGGTGCATTAGACAAG
>JANPIA010000528.1:0-8477 GCA_031424735.1 Segetibacter sp. | reverse complement strand
AACAGGGTTGGCTGTACTGTTAAAAGTGGTGGACGTATATCCTGAACCAAAAAACACATCGTAAAAATATTCTGCACGAACAAGTGGATTGCCCGTAGTGGTTTCGATGTAGCTTCCTGTATTTATGGGTGTGCCCCGGGCAATGGTTAGCGCAAGGTTGGTTCCGGATGTTGCGGGGTCTTTTTTATTACCCTGGATCTTTATACCGTAACCGCCGGTTACGGCAATATTGAAGGCCTTTGCGCCTACACTAAAAGTGGTTGCAACGCCATCAATGTTTACCGAAATAGTGCCGATTGGCGTGGCTGGGGCAGATGAATTTTTTTTACAGGCAGCTACACCCATAAACAGAACAAGTACGGTTATGAAAAATTTTTTCTGGTACATTGGGAGGTTTTATTTGAATTTATGCTTCCACAAGAAACCATTGTTTTCAACAACTACTTTTGACATTTGTCAAAATCACTTATAAAACCAAACAGGCTTTTTAACATCCTTGTTTATTAAGAAAACAAACTAATGTTTACCGATGAAATATTTTAAAAGGGGGTTGTTAATTGCTGCAATTTTGGGTATGGTAAGTTGTAAAACATCCACTGAAAACATACAGGTAGAAAAGGAAGTGGTACTAAATGATTTTCCGTCGGGCTCCTCGCTTGAATATTTTAACACCAGGCTTTACTTAAGTGGAGACGATGCAAAGCGACTGCTGATCCTGGATACAGATTATAATCGTATTGACAGTGTTGAACTCTTTAAAAGTGAACATTACCGGGTACCTAAAACCAGCAAAGCCGATCTTGAAGCTTCGGCCATCATACAATATAATGCTGAACCTCATCTTTTGCTAATTGGTTCGGCTTCGTTGCCCACACGCGAAAAAATTATATTGGTACCAGTAAACGACCCGGCAAACTCACAAGTACATTCAACTTCGGTTTTTTTTAAAAGATCGCTAAGCACAAGCATGGGTGAAGTTAATATTGAGGGTGCAGCTACTATAAATAGTTTACTTATTTTAAGTAACCGCGGCAACCTGAATAACCAAAAGAATTGCCTGATTTTTACCGACGCCACCTTTTGGCAAAATCAGGAAACTGCTTTATTGCGTACTGCATTAATCAGGTTACCAAAAACTGAGTTATTCGCTGGCATTTCCGGTCTCAGCTATATAAGGGAGTACGATGTTCTTTTGTTCGCGGCGTCTACCGAATTAACGGAAAATAGCTTTGAAGATGGCGAGATAGGCAGTAGCTACATTGGATGGATAAAAGACATCAGCAGTAAAACCGGAGCTGCTGAAATTAGTGCGGATGGTTTTATCAACCTTTCTTCTGTAAATCCAACTTTTAAAAAAGAAAAAATTGAATCCATTAGTGTAAGTGCTTCTGAGGGAAATGTACACACTGTTCATTTGGTTTCCGATAACGACAAAGGGATAAGCAAACTATTTAAAATCAGGCTCACAATCAAGTAAACCACTTGCATGGGTTAGCAATATGTAGTAAAGTTGGATGGCATAATTTTTTACCCCAGATAGGAAAGCATCGTATGAAAATAAAAGCCTTCCTCCCCGCCATATGCATTTTTATTTTTTTGTCGTGCGATGATTTTAGGGGCGCGTCAACTTTTGTTGTGGCTAAGGAAACGTACGCACTGCCCGGCGATACACTTTTTCCGGAAGGCATTGTTTACGATAATAAAGCAGGCTCTTTTTATACGGGTAGTGTTACCAATGGCGACATTCTGCAAGTTGAAGTGCAAACCGGCGATGCAAAGCTGTTTGCACAAGGAACTATGCACAACAGGAAAGCCGCAACGGGTATGAAGATGGATGCAATGCGAAGGCTTTGGGTATGCGGTGGAGCAGATAATAAAGTGCAGGTTTTAAGTTTAGATGGTATGCTTATAAAAAGCTGGGATACCAAAACATTGTTTGCATCGGGGTTTATAAATGATTGCATTATCGATAATACCCATATTTATTTTACAGACTCCCAGGTGCGGAAAATTTATCGAACAAGTGTAACGGAAACCAGTCCAGGCAATGTGGAGGAATGGCTAATTTTTACCGATGCTCAAATCACCTATGGCGCCGGAACAAATGCAAATGGAATTGTATCCACCCCGGATAACAAATATCTTATCGTTGTTATTTCTTCATCGGGAAAACTTTACAAAATCGACAAAGCCACCAAAGCTATTGCTGAGATCGGTTTAAATGCGCCTGTTAATTCGGGTGATGGACTTTACCTGGAAGGTAATATATTGTATGTTTCAAGAAACGCCACCAACTTAATTTTTCCTGTATTGCTTAATGCCGACTATAGCCAAGGCACTGTTGGTGCGGGCTTTGGCAACAACCTGTTGTTTAATACTACCATTGCCAGGGCAGGTAATTATTTTTTAGTGGTAAATGGCCAGTTGAATAAAAGAAGAACCGCTGATTCGCCTGCCTCGCCAATACTACCCTTCAGCGTTTCGAGAGTAGCCATACCATAAATTACTTTCATCTTTAGTTCTTCCGGATTACAACACTATCAGGTACCGCTTACCGCCTTTAATCACTACTCCACATTTCCGCCACAGAACACCAAAACACTCTTGAACTCCTTCGTTTTATTTGTTAGATTACATAATGCGTCAACTGGCTGCTATATTATTTGCAGACATGACCGGCTTTACTGCCATCATGCAGGAAAATGAACAATTAGCCCGCATAAACTTAGCGCGGCTGAAAGAAGTTTTGGATATTTCTATTCCAAAATTTAATGGTAAAGTTTTACAACACTACGGCGATGGTTCACTAAGCATTTTCAGTAGTGCTATAGACTGTGTGCGGGCTGCTATTGCAATGCAGCAGCAATTGCAGCAACACCCAATAATCCCGGTTCGTATCGGCATTCATTCAGGCGATGTAAACATTGAACACGGTTCAGTTTATGGCGACGGGGTAAATCTTGCTTCACGCATTGAAACGATGGCTGTACCGGGTGGCATTTCTATATCGGAAAAAGTATTTGATGAAATACGCAACCAGCAAGATATTGTAACCCGCGAGATGGGCTATTTCGAATTTAAAAATGTAAAACAACCAGTGCGGGTTTTCGCGATCGCCAATCACGGAATAGCGGTGCCCGCAAGAGAGGAACTGAAAGGTAAAACGCACCTAACACGCAACCGTCTTGCTGTATTGCCTTTCGTAAATATGAGTGCCGACCCGGACAATGAATATTTCAGCGATGGTATTGCGGAAGAGCTATTAAATGCCCTCGCAAAAGTGGATGGTTTAAAGGTTACTTCGCGAACATCATCGTTTGCCTTTAAAGGAAAAAATGAAGACATTAGGGACATTGCTATTCAGTTAAACGTAGATAAAATTTTAGAAGGAAGTGTGCGAAAGTCGGGCAACCGTGTGCGGGTAACGGTTCAGTTGATCAATGCATCGGACGGCTACCATTTATGGAGCGAGGTGTACGATCGCGACCTCACAGATATCTTCGCAGTACAGGATGAGATCAGCGGTATAGTTGTAGGCAAGCTGAAGGAGAACCTTTCCACAAGTGATAACAAAGGTGGTTTGATTAAACCGGGTACTAATAACATAACTGCCTACACACTTTACCTTAAGGGCTTACATTACCTGAATAAAATAACACCGGAGGATGTATTTAAAGCGATTGATTTTTTTGAGCAGGCCATGGCAATAGAGCCTGCCTATGCCCAGGCATATGCGATGGCGGCTTCCGCTTATAGTTTGCTGGGTGCAAGGGGGCAGATACTGCCCGATACAGCATTTGAAATTGTGCATCGCTATGCTGAAAAAGCCATGAAGTTGGATGATACGGTAGCAGAAAGTTATGTTGCAAATGCACAAGCTTACTTTTTGTACGATTGGAATTGGAATCAGGCGTGTAAGGCGCTGGAAAAAGCGATAGAGTTGAATCCCACATCTACAGAAGCCTACCAGTTGCTTGGCTTATATAATATAGTGGTTGGAAAACAAGAAATAGCAGTACAGCTTTTGGAGCAGGCTGAGCAAATAGACCCGTTGTCGCCGGCAGTTGCACTTATGCTTGGCAGCATGTACACCTTCGCACATCGTTTTAACGAATCTATAAAGCAGGCGGACAAACTACTGGAGATTCATCCGCATCTGCGAAGTGCTATAGAGTTAAAAGGGTGGGCCACCGGTTTTAAAGGAAACTGGACTGAAGCATTACTATTGTTTAAAGAAGTCCACACGCTAACCAACCATCCATTGAAAGGACTAATGGGCTTAGCCTATACCTATGGCAAACTCGGGCAAACGGACGAGGCGTTGCAGTGCATACAAAAAATGGAGCAGCGCCAACAGGAGGAACCTGCTTCGGTAATTGATATTGACCTCGCATTTGCCTGGTGTGGTATGGGCGATCTGGATAAGATTTTTTATTATATTAATCAATGCATCGATAAAAAGATAGGTCCTGTTAGCTATTACATGGAATACCCCGCTTTTGTGGAATATAAAAACGACCCACGATACAAACTGGCCAAGTTAAGGATGGGATTGACTGACTAATAGATAAGGGACGTCATTTTTTAGGGCTTATAAATTGTAATAGAGCAAGTGTTTAAAAGGCCGGCTCCTTTCGAAAACATGTTTAAAAAAAATCGCCCCGTATAAATGTGCGGGGCGATTAATTTTTTATTGATGGACGTTTATTGTGAATGCACCATTTTGTATTTACCGCAGCTACCGCGGCTGTACAATTTTGAACTATGTGAACGTTGCGGAGGTTGTTGCACCATTTTTTTAGCAAAACTCAATGGAAAACCCAGGCTAAGATTGAAACCTGATGTACGTGACATAAAATTATAGGCTGACGTTTTACCAATCCCGCTATAAACCGTCTGTTCGTTGTTGCCGAGGCTTTTAAGGTAGTTTATGCTAACAGTAAATTTTGTAAGCGTTCGGCTTCCAAACTCGAAAGTAGTGCCGGCTATGAGTGCAGTGCTGAAACCCGTATTATACTCATAGGTGGTTGTTCCTCCTTTTGTTGCGGTTTCCATTTCGTTGGAAGCGCCCGGAGTAAATGCGAGCCCTGCTGATGGTTTGATCCGCATGAACAAAGCGGTGTTTTGCGGTGCCTTTTTGTACGATGATTTACCGCAACGGCTGGTTGATTTGTTGATTCCACAACGCGTACCCCGCGAATAGCTTTGGTGTGAGCCCCTGTTGAAATTATGACCGAAATCTTTTGAAACAGCAGGTTTGCCTAAAGCAATTGATTTTGTGGTAAACTGGTAGCCTGCTTCCAGGCGAAATTTTAAATTTCCGTTGGATACTTTGTAAGATGTTTGTGCAGTTTCAGGGTCAGTAAATTTCATTTCAACAGTAGGGCTGCCTGTTGCAATGCCAACAAAAGCGCTTCCCACTTTTTTAAACTGATACGCCATACGAACCCCAAGCCGTGGTACTAACTGCGTATTGGCAGGGGAGAAGGCGGTAAAATTGTTAGACCAAATGGATGTTTTCAATCCTTCTACGCCAAGCTGTGGCGCAAAGGAAAATTGTGCGTTTGATGCAATCATTATCAAAGCAAACAAGGGTAGAAGTAGTTTTTTCATAAACAGTATTTTTAGTTAAATAAAAGTTACGGCAAACATTTAGTTGCGTGCGAAAATATCGGTGAAGGGGCAAGGCTTAGTTCTTTATTTCTTATTTAGAATGATTGGCGTGTCTTTGCGTCTTTGTGGTTCCAAAGGGCTTATGAAATTGAGCTATCGTGCGTTAGCAAATTTTGCGGGTATTGGGTTGCAATATTGAACAGGGTTATACAAGTACAAGAGGGCGATGCAACAATGGCGCTTTTTTTACCGCCGCCCGGACCAAAAATTACTTGCACTTCCATCTGGTTTTTAAGTTGCTTTCCCTTACCTTCGCGACCCGTTTTAACTATGTAAGCCTACATAATTATCGCGGTAATTACCCACAAGGCTCCATAAGAGTCCCGTCTGTTCGGGAACGCCAGCAGGGTGTAATCTTAATTGATTATTAAAATGCCAAAGGTTAAAACAAACTCGAGCGCAAAAAAAAGGTTCAGAGTAACCGGTTCAGGAAAGATCACTTTCCAAAAAGCTTTCAAACGTCACATCTTAACAAAAAAAAGTACCAAGCGTAAGCGTAACATGCGTTTAACTGGTGAGGTGCAACCGTCGAACATGCATTTTGTTAAGAGGTTATTGGGGTTGAAGTAAAACCCTGGATCCGCCACGGCGGACGACATAAAAGCGGGAAAAGATTTTATTTTACAAAACTGTTCCGGATATACGGAATCTAAATTCAAGAAATTATGCCACGTTCAAAAAATGCGGTAGCATCCAGAGCCAGAAGGAAAAACATTCTTAAGCAGGCTAAAGGTTTTTATGGTAAGCGTAAAAACGTGTACACCGTTGCTAAAAACTTAGTTGAAAAAGGTATGACTTACAGCTATGTAGGTCGTAAACTTAAGAAGCGTGAATACCGCACTTTGTGGATTGCACGTATCAACGCTGCTGTACGGGAAGAAGGAATGACTTACAGCGAGTTCATTAACAAGTGCAATTTAAATGGTATTGACCTTAACCGTAAGGTGTTGGCTGATATCGCCATGAATGAGCCTGAAAGTTTCAAGGCTTTAATTGCATCGGTAAAATAAATTGTTACCGCTATGCGGATGAAGTAAGATAATTGGTTGAAGCCGGCGACTTTTTGTTGCCGGTTTTTTTGTTGTTATAAATTGAAAGAAAGTACATAGCCAGATCTGTTATAGCAAAAGCATATTACAATTAAACTGCCCGACCTCCCTCTCTAATGGAGAGGGACCAGGGATGATGTTATTGCACAGTTTGCGTACTTCAAACGCCTTTTTGCTTTTTCTTTCTTTGTCTTGAAATCCCGCATTTCTGACGGGACTGGCGACGAAAGAAACAAAGAAAATTCAAGCAGGGAATGAAAACAGCCCATTCCCTGCTTTGTTCTTCGATATAGCTTTTGTGCTACTGCAGCATCAACTTAAGTATTTCATGCGTGGTTTGTTTTAAACCATTTGAATTAAGACACTGTAAATGTTGGATTGATTGCTGAGTTTGTAACTCGGATTGTCCAATTAAAATTAAATGCCGGACTTCCCTCTCTTTCGGAGAGGGACCGAGGGTGAGGTTTTTATTTTTTATATACTTCAATCAAGTAATTTTGATTTTTTTAAGGTGTTCATCCATCATAACCATTGAACCATACGAATGAATAATAGTTACACCGACCTGGTGAAGCAAACCTTCCACTTTCCGCAGGAAGGTTTTCATTTACAGGATAATTACCTCCAGTACAACAACCTCGACCTGAAAGCATTAATTGATAAATATGGTACGCCCTTAAAGCTTACCTATTTACCAAAAATTGGCAGCCAGATCAATAAGGCGAAACAGATGTTTGCGAATGCATATAAAAAGCATAAGTACACTGGCGACTACAACTATTGCTATTGCACCAAAAGCTCTCACTTTTCATTTATTGTGGAAGAAGCTTTAAAGAGCCAGATACATCTGGAGACGTCTTATGCCTACGACATTGACATCATCAAGAAGCTTTATTCCAGGAGGAAAATTCATAAAGACACCTTCATAATTTGTAATGGTTATAAGCAGAAACCTTACACCCGCCGCATTGCAAACTTGTTAAATACCGGCTTTAAAAATGTAATACCCGTTTTGGATAATGCTGAGGAGTTAGATGCTTATCGCAAATCAGTTAAAACGCCTTTCAAGTTAGGCATTAGGGTGGCAGCGGAGGAAGAACCAACGTTCCCGTTCTATACATCGCGCCTCGGTATGAGGGCAAAAGATATTTTAGAATTTTATGTCGATCATATTGAAGGGTTCGAAAACAAGTTTCAACTGAAGATGCTACACATCTTTTTAAACAAGGGCATTAAGGATGACATTTACTATTGGAGTGAATTGAATAAAGTGATCAACCTCTACTGCCAGTTAAAAAAGATTTGTCCGGAATTAGACAGTATAAATATTGGTGGCGGTTTTCCCATAAAGCACTCTCTCGGTTTTGAATACGATTACCAGTTTATGATAAACGAGATTGTAGGTAATATTAAGAAAGCGTGTAAAAACGCAAAGGTTCCGATGCCGCATATTTTTACAGAGTTTGGAAGCTACACCGTTGGCGAAAGCATGGCTCACATTTACAGTGTTATCGGGCAAAAGGTGCAGAACGACCGGGAGAACTGGTATATGATCGACTCATCTTTTATTACCACATTGCCCGATACATGGGGGATTGGAGAGAAGTTTCTGATGCTGCCGATTAATAAATGGGACAACGAATACCATCGGGTTGTACTGGGTGGCATTACCTGCGACAGCCACGATTACTACGATAGCGAGGAGCACATCAACGAAGTATTTTTACCAAAGCTTAATGGTGGCGAACCGCTGTA
>JANPIA010000527.1:0-18246 GCA_031424735.1 Segetibacter sp. | reverse complement strand
GAACCGGCAGATGTAGTGGTAGGACTTCTGAACAACTACTTTGATGTGATGGTGAAAGAGATACTGGCACAGGGTGGACATATTGATAAATTTATTGGCGACGCGGTAATGGCTGTTTTTAAAGACGATTACCATCTGGATAGGGCAATAGACGCCTGTCTTGCCGTGAGGCAGCAGATAGAAAATCTACCGCACCAGTTGCAGGATACTTTTTCGCCAAAGGTTGCTATTGGTGTTAACAGTGGTGAGGTAATATCGGGCAACATTGGATCGTCCAGTTTACGCAGGCTCGATTATACAGTGGTTGGCGACGTGGTAAATACCGCCCAACGTTTGCAGTCTATTGCAAAAGAAGGACAGATTGTTATTGATGAAACCTCCTACAAAAAAATAAAGGAATCTTTCGATTGCAGAAAAATTGGGGAGGTGAATTTGAAGCATAAAAAAGGTGCCTCGGTAGTGTACGAAGTACTGAACTAATGCCGAAACAAACTTTCGTTTGGCGAATCAACCTTTTTACATGCCCGTTGCGGATAAGCGATGCGTTGTTAATACAGTCTTCTCCCGGATAAAAATTAGTTGCTCTTACAACTCCCTCAGCCAGATATTCCGGTAACTAATGGGTTCACTTTTATCGCCATGAGCCTGCAGTGCAATAGGCGATGGTCCATGCGTACTGTACGCCGGTTGACCTACATAAGGCGTATGACCTTTCAATGTAAAATTGTTTTGAACGAGAATGCCATTGTGTAATACCGTTATACGCGCTGCGGATTGCAACGTTCCGTTGTTATTAAAACGCGGCGCAGTCCATACCACATCATATGTTTGCCACTCACCAGGCTTGCGACATGCATTTACCAGCGGCGGAGATTGTTTATAAATGCTGCCTGCCTGCCCGTTAACATACGTTGAATTGTTGTAGTTATCCAACACCTGCAGTTCATAACCTCCCTGCCCTGCAGGTGCAGCTAAAAAAATGCCACTATTACCCCTCGCCTGCCCGGTTCCGGTTATATACGATGGTATCCGGTATTCTATGTGCAATTGAAAATCAGTAAAAGTTCTTTTGGTTTGTATATCGCCTGCAGCTTTGTTTACAGTGATCACCTTTTTTGCAACAGTCCAGCCTGCACTTTTTGTCGGGTCTTTTGCCGATACCCATTCATTCAGGTTTTTACCATCAAAAAGTAGGATTGCATCGGCAGGGGCGGTGTTTATTATTGCCGCACCCGGTTTCACCACTTTCGGTACGGGCTCGTAATACTCGGTGTCTTCGTGCTTTGCCTGTGCTATTGCCAGTACGGTAAAGCAACATGCCGAAAAAAATAAAATTGTGTGTTTAAGCATATCGTTTGTTTTAGGTAAGCTTTGGTAATTTATATCCGTTATGGTATTCTTTCATCAGGTATTCCTTATTTACATTTTTATCGGTGAAAGCATGAAGGTTTTGGTTCCACTGTAATTTTTGCCCGCTACGAAACGCGATGTTACCCATTTGCGCTACGGTTGCTACATGTGCGCCTGCTTGTATAGAACAGTTCAGTTCTTCCATTTTGCGCGACCTGATAACACTTACAAAATTTTCCATGTGTTTATTCAATCCATTGTCGCTCGATTTTATAAAGGGCTTACTTACCTTATGTCCACTTTGTTTTTCTTCTATTACCTCCCAGCCACCGCGATTCAAAATAAGTGTACCATTGTTGCCGATAAAAGCAATGCCGTGATCGCGGTTGTAGGAGCCATTATCTATACCCATGGCAGAATCCCATACCATGTTAAAGCCATCAAACTCATACAATGTTGTAAGGGTATCCGGCGTTTCCTCGTAAAGGTCGGGGTATGCAAAACGACCGCCGAGTGCAGAAATAGATTTTGGTACAGGCGACTTCATACCCAACAAGCCATAGTCTAATAAATGCACGCCCCAGTCGGTCATCAAGCCGCCGGCATAGTCCCAAAACCAGCGAAAATTAAAATGAAAGCGACTTGCATTGAAAGGTCGTTTTGGTGCAGGTCCCAACCACATATTATAATCAACACCCGCAGGCGATGCGCTGTCTGGAACAATAGGGGCGGGTTTCATCCAGCCCTGGTAGCACCAAACTTTCACGGTTCGTATATTGCCCAACTGCCCGCTTTGCACAAAGTCAACTGCGTCTTTAAAGTGTTGCTGGCTACGTTGCCATTGCCCTGCCTGCACTACTCTATTATAATGCTGTTGTGCTGATACCATTGCCCGGCATTCAGTTATGGAGTTGCCAACAGGTTTCTCAACATACACATCCTTGCCCGCTTCACATGCGTGCATCATCATTAAAGCATGCCAATGATCAGGTGTGCCTATAATTACAGCATCCACATCTTTATTATCCAACAGTTGACGGTAATCGCCATACATTTTTATCTTGCTGGTGTCAACATACATTTTTTTGAGGTCATCCTTTCGCTTGTCCAAAACATTTTTGTCTGCATCGCAAAGCGCAGTAATATTTACTCCCGGAATCTTTGATGCTGCTGTCAAATCCGACCAGCCCATTCCTTTAATTCCTATTACACCAATATTGAGCTGCTCTGAAGGAGCAATGCGGTTTTTAAAGATGGCGAACGCCTTATTATCAAAAGCAGATGCCAATAAACTGCCACCTATAACAAGCGAAGAATCCTGTATAAATTTTCTACGTTCCATTGGCAAGTGTTTTAACAATTGTGCAGCAAGAAAATTACGATAGATAATGGAAAGTGGTGAGAAAGATTGCCTGGAAAAATTAGAACCATTGAAGAGTGATTCTGATGGACTTTTTAATTTGCACAAACAAATATTTCGCACAATTGTATAACTGACAAGCTTTAAGTTTTAGCAACTTTACTATATTCAGTTTACGGAGAAGTTATAGTTTCATTGCAAAATCATAAACGAAAACTAACATGCAGTTTGAAAAAGCATATTCGTTTCTTCTTAAAAAATTTGATGAAGAATTACATGGCGGTTTAACCTATCATAATTCACACCATACCCGGCAGGTGGTTAATGCTGCACGTTACCTGGCTGAAAAAGAAAACCTTTCGGTTGAGGAAAGCGAGATGGTACTGACCGCCGCACTTTTTCACGATGCTGGTTTCCTGAACACTTACGAAGATCATGAATCCGCATCGTGTGATTTAGCCAGGGAAGTATTGCCCCGCTTCAATTATTCTGACGACCAGATCGAAACAATTTGCCGCATCATTATGGTAACCAGTTTGCCTCAAACACCCACCAATAAGATGGAGCAGGTTATGTGCGATGCTGACCTTCATTATTTAGGCACTGATGGCTATTACCCGAATGCAGAAAATTTATATAAAGAATTCAGAAAGCAGGGATTGGTGGCAAACCGAAAAGAATGGAATCAAAAACAGGTAATGTTTTTAGGAGCCCACCGCTTTTTTACAGCAACGGCCAAGCAAGAATTTGAAGCTAAAAAACAGGATCATTTGGTAACACTTACCAGCAACGGTCATGGTAGAATAAGCAGGTATAGCTGGTTAAGCGATGCATTGTTGATAGTCCTCGGCGTTTTCATTGCCGGGTTTGCACTTAAGGGTTTTTTAGTGCCCAATCTTTTTTTTGACGGTGGTGTAACCGGGCTTTCCCTGCTGTTGCACGAACTGTATCATTTCAACCTGGCTTACGTAATCATCATTCTCAATCTACCGTTTATTGTTGCCGGTTACTTTTCGGTTAGTAAAAAGTTTGCATTTAAAACACTGGCGGCTGTTATCATGCTGGGCTGCTGTCTGTTATTTTTCCCATATCCTGTTATAACTTCCGATAAATTGCTGATCTCCATTTTTGGCGGGGTGTTTTTAGGTTTGGGCATTGGTTTTACCATGCGGGCAGGCTGCGCATTGGATGGCATTGAAGTGCTTGCATTGTACACTTTAAAACGAACCAGTTTCACCATCACGGAGATAATCCTTGGTCTCAACATTATTATATTTTCCATTGCAGCTTTTAAGTTCGGAACGGAAACCGCCCTGTATTCCGTACTAACTTATTTTGCCGCTTCGCGAATGATTGATTATGTAATAGAAGGCATACAAGCCTATACGGGTGTAACCATCATTTCCGGCGAAAGTGAAAGAATAAAATATCAACTTGTGAACGAGTTGGGACGGGGCATTACAATCTATAAAGGCGAAAGAGGTTTTCTGCCCGGCAAGTTTGAGATCAGCAGCAATTGCGATATTATTTTTACCGTAGTTACCCGGCTGGAGCTGAGAAAGCTGAAAAACCTCGTGTACTCTGCCGATCCGAAAGCATTTGTATTTGCAAACACTATTAAAGAAGCATCGGGTGGAATCATAAAAAAATTGCATCGTCATTGACGGGGCAATTTTTTTAAAAGTGGTTAGAGAATATGACAGTAATTCCAACAACTACTATATGCCAGTAACGCAAAACAATGCATCAGACAAACTGGGGTTTTTAAACATACTCATCATTATACTTTCCATTTATGTTTTAGCCTCGCTGTTGGTGGAAAGTATTTTTAAACTGCCTGTTGAAATAACCAGGATACTCCTGATAACTGACAACTTTATTTGCATAATTTTTTTAGTGGATTTTATGGTTAGGTATCATCAGGCGGAGAACAAAACCAGGTTTATGCGATGGGGGTGGATAGACCTGATATCCAGTATTCCGATGCTTGAGTTTTTGTGGGCCGGACGAATGGTAAGACTTGTTCGTTTACTAAGGGTACTAAGAGCATTCCGATCAACCAAACACCTGCTTTACTACCTGTTTAAAAATAAAACGCAGGGTGCACTTTCGGTAGCGGCCATAGTTGCTGTTTTGATGGTCATATTTTCGTCCATTGCTATTTTGCAGGTGGAGCATCATCCTAACAGCAATATTAAAACTGCTGAGGATGCAATTTGGTGGGCTTATGTTACCATAACTACTGTTGGCTACGGCGATAAATATCCGGTTACAACGGAAGGGAGAGTGATTGCTGCTTTTTTAATGACCGTAGGGGTGGGGCTATTTGGAACTTTTACTGCCTACCTGGCATCGTGGTTTGTTGGCGCAACCAATAAGGATGAAAAAAAAGAATAGTGGCAAGGCAAACATAAATGAACTTTTACCGAACACAATAGGGTTTACTTCTTCGCTTTAAAATCTCCCCGCTTCCACGACTTGATAAATTCGCTCCACGCAAAGGGATTGAGGATGTTCATGGGCGGTGTTTGCCCCGCGTAATAGTACTTATTTGCATTTTGGCGGAACATATAATTGGTAGCTTCTCTTCCATCGGCTGGCAGGCTGCTCATAAGTATGCGGCGCTTGGCCTCATCAGTATTTTGCCTGGCAATTTCGTATTTATCGTCGGGTATGCGGGTGTTCACAAAGTCTCTTTCAAACTGAGCCCTGGATGGCCGGGGGCGAATGATAGTGGCAGGTAAAAAGGCGGTATCGGTTACCATCAGTTGTATAATGCTATGCTGGTTGCCTTCAAGTTTAAAAGGTATTTGCACCAGTTTAGGTTTAAACCCTACCGAGGTAAATTCAACCTGGTCGCCTTTTAAAACCACTATGGAAAAAACACCCTGCTCGTTCGTCATTGTACCTCGGTTTGTTCCCTTAACCACTATGCTTACCGATTGCAATGCCTGCAGGCTGTCCGCTGTCATTACAACGCCATATAATTGCACAACACTGTCCTGTACACGTTCAAACTGGGCTAACAATTTAAGCGGCGATAACAAAAGAATAAATATGGCGTATCGTAAAAGTTTTTGCATGTATGTTTTTTCGTTATCGGTTGATGTGTTCCAGTTTGCCGGTGCCTGTTGAAGCAATTGCCATATGCCTGCGCTGAAACAATAACCAGTAGTACACGAGTGCGACGCAACGACCGCACAACCAAAGATACTGATGCAGGGTACACAAAAAAGCTTCTTAACAACCCATACAATCAGCACTTAACAACTAACAACCCTGCAAACAAAGTAAGGTACTCAATGGTTAACTTTGCGGCACACTTTCTCTTTTAACAAAAACTTTTGTGATGACGAATGAAGATATTTTAAAGGCTTTAAGCAATGTCCAGGAACCCGATTTGGGTAAAGACCTGGTAACCCTGAACATGGTGAAGGACATAAAGGTTGAAGGAAACTTCGTGTCGTTTACAGTGGTGCTTACCACACCGGCATGCCCTATGAAAGACATGATAAAGAATGCGTGCATGAATGCGGTAAAACTGCTGGTAAATAAAGAAGCAATTGTACAGGTGAACTTTACCAGCAACACAACAACCAAGCGCAAGGATGATGAAACCGTGTTGCCAAACGTAAAAAATATTATTGCCGTGGTTAGCGGAAAAGGTGGTGTTGGAAAAAGTACGGTAGCAGCAAACCTTGCGCTGGCTTTGGCGCAGGGTGGCGCTAAAGTAGGTTTAATGGATGCTGATATTTACGGACCCAGTGTGCCCATTATGTTTGGCGTAAGGGGCGAGCGACCCATGATGAAGGAAGTGGATGGAAAAGGCAAAATTGTTCCGCTGGAGCGTTATGGAATAAAGCTGTTGAGTATAGGTTTACTGGTGGATGAAAAAAGTGCAGTGGTTTGGCGTGGACCCATGGCAAGCAGCGCCATCCGCCAATTTGTAACAGATGTGTTATGGGGCGATTTGGATTATCTTGTAATTGATATGCCGCCCGGAACCGGCGATATACATTTAACCCTTGTTCAGTTGGTGCCGGTTACAGGAGCAGTGGTGGTTACTACCCCGCAGGATGTTGCCTTAGCCGATGCTAAGAAGGCAATTGCCATGTTTGGGCAGGCTCAAATTAAAGTACCTATTATTGGGTTGATAGAAAACATGAGTTACTTCACCCCGGCGGAATTGCCGGATAACCGCTACTATATTTTTGGTAAGGAGGGCGGCAAGCGATTGGCGGAAGAATACGATATTCCTTTTTTGGGGCAGATACCACTTGTACAAAGTATACGCGAAGGTGGCGACCAGGGCATACCGATCATGGTAAGCGATGACCTGGTTTCGAAAAAAGCATTTGAAGAATTTGCCGGCGCTGCGGTACGAAGTATTTCCATGCGCAATGCCAACATGGATGCCGCAGAAGTGGCGGAAGTGGTGGAAGAAGTGATGTAGATTTTTTAAAGACATTATAAAAAGAGATGACCATGGTTGTCTCTTTTTTGTTTAAACTATTGCAATAATATCAGGAGACAGAAATGGTGAAAAAGTTTCAAAAATTTTACCGCGGTTTTGCAAAGCCAATTAAACCTTTCAATTGTAAACAGGTCTTTACAAATTATACTTTGCATCGTAACAATTAGGTTAATACAGATTATTTACGCCTCGGAACTGTCATTTAAAAAAATTTTCTCACATGAAAAATATAACCCGTTTTTTCTCAATTGTTGCTGTGCTTGCGATAGGTACTGTGTTGTCATCGTTCTTCTACGTGCCCGCTTCTAAGCCGCAATATTCTTTTCCGTATAAAAAAGCGGGTCTTACAGAGCGGCAGGCGGCCGCACACTTGCTCAGCCGTTTTACATTTGGTGCCCGCCCCGGCGATGTAGACGCTGTAGTAAATATGGGATTGGAAAAATGGTTTCAACAGCAGTTAGATGCTGGGTTGCCTGACGATTCGCTCAACCAATTGTTATCAGGCTACGAAGCTTTAAAAATGACCAATGCACAAATTGTTCAAACCTTTCCTAAGCCCGGGCAAATTATAAGAATGGCGGTTAAAGAGGGAGTTATTGATAAAGACTCCGTAAACAAAGGCGATAAACAGGAATACCGCGAACAGTTGAAAGCACTGATGCAATCGAACGGACAAAAGCCGCAGCAGGAATTGTTTCGCCAACTCATAAACCAGAAAATATTACGCGCCGCCGTAAGCAACAACCAGTTGCAGGAAGTGCTGACCGATTTCTGGTTTAACCATTTCAATGTTTCCATCACCAAAAATGATTGTGCTGAATTTATACCATCGTACGAGAGAGATGTTATTCGCCCTAATGTAACAGGCAGGTTTGAAAACCTTGTATTAGCAACAGCCAAATCACCGGCGATGCTTATGTTCCTCGATAATTTTTCGAGCGCCGGTGTAAATGCAAGTGTCGACATGCAGGGCAACGCCCAATTTCGTAAACGTTTTCAGCAGCAGATGCAGGCGCAAATGAACGACACCACTCGCCGTGTATTAAACAAATTGCAGCAGGCAAAAAAGAACCAGGGTTTAAATGAGAACTATGCACGGGAGGTAATGGAATTGCATACCCTTGGTGTTGACGGCGGCTATACGCAACAGGATGTAACGCATGCGGCCCGTGTACTAACCGGCTGGACGGTCTACCCTATGAACGACTATGGCTATGGAGGCGCAATGAAAAAGATTATTGAAAAAGTGGGGGAGGATGAACTAACAAAAAGAGGCTTTGTTAGGGAAGGCGATTTCCTGTTTGCACCGGTTCGCCACGATGATAAGGAGAAGGTAGTGCTGGGCAAAACCTTTGCCGCAAATGGTGGATACGAGGAAGGAGTTGAACTGTTGAAAATGTTAGCACATCACCCATCAACTGCTAAATTTATTTCCAAAAAAATTGCGGTTCGTTTTGTGGGTGATAATCCACCGCAAAGTTTGTTGGATAAGATGACAAAGACTTTTACGGATAAGAACGGCGATATTAAAGAAGTATTGATCACGCTTGCTGCATCGCCTGAGTTTTGGAGCAAAACGTCTGTTCGCGAAAAAACAAAGTCGCCCTTTGAATTAGCTATCAGCGCAACGCGAACCTTGAACGCTAAAATCATTCAGCCGTTTCAACTCTATACCTGGATTACCCGTATGGGGCAAAAGATATATTACTACCAGGCGCCAACCGGTTTCCCTGATCGGGGTCAATATTGGATAAACACCGGGGCTTTGCTGAACCGTATGAATTTTGGTTTGGCGCTTGCTTCGCAACGTATACCAGGTATCCGGGTCGATCTGAATTCGCTTAACAACAACCACGAACCCGAGAGTGCAGAATCTGCCTTAAAAATTTACAGCAAACTGGTAATGCCCGAGAGAGATTTGGAGGAAACGGTTAAGCGCTTAACCCCCTTATTAACCGATCCTGACCTTGTAAAAAAAATTGATGAAGCTGCCGGCAAATCTGCTCCGTCCATTGATAAAAATGTGATGAACGATGCTACACTTGTTAAGGACGATGCAATGAATGATAACATGATGAATGTAGATGAGAATGGTAAAAAGTTGAAAGAAAAACTGGGAAAGAAAAACCTGGGTAAAAATGCAGGCTTTGCATCCATGCAAACGGCGGCAGGCAATAATTCCATGCTCGGGCAGGTAGTAGGCATCATTATTGGCTCACCAGAGTTTCAGAGGAGATAGGGGGCGTTAATCGTCCATGGTCAATGGTCAATCGTCAATGATGAATGGTCAAAAGGCAATGGGTATTTGTTATTTATTTTTTATGAAATGATGTTGAGGTTTGTTTGTTAAAGGGTTTTTGCAAATTTTTCATTCACTATTCACTATTCACTATTCACCACTCACCACTCACAACTTCCAACATATGATATCGAGAAGAGGGTTTATTAAATCAGGCGGTTTGGCATTATTTGGCATTGGCGTTGGCGGAGTTCCCACCTTTATGGCAAGGGCCGCCGGAAGCCAGAAAATTATTAGCCCGTATAAAAGGAAAAAAATACTTGTCTGTGTTTTTCAGCGCGGCGCTATGGATGGATTGATGGCGGTTACACCCTTTACCGATCAATACCTGAAGGAAGCCCGTCCTACGTTGTTTATGTCGGCAGGCAATAACAATCCGTTGATTGATCTGGATGGAAAGTTTGGTTTGCACCCCGCTATGAAATCATTTGCTCCATTGTTCAAGGAGCAAAGGCTCGCTATTGTACATGGCATTGGTTCGCCCAATAACACCCGCTCACATTTTGATGCGCAGGATTATATGGAGTCGGGCACGCCCTTTAATAAAGGCACCGGCAGCGGATGGCTTAACCGGGCAGTTGGTCTGTTAGGGCATGAGGCTACACCTTTCAGGGCTGTGAGTCTCACTTCATCGTTGCCTCGTTCTTTTTATGGCGACCATCCAGCAGTGGCGATCAGCAACCTGCAAGACTTTGCTATACAAATGCGTGGTAACCCCATGGGTGCAAATGTTGCCGCTAAAAGTTTTGAAGACCTGTACGATAAAACAGCCTCAGGTTTGTTGAAAGAAACCGGTAAGGAAAGCTTTGATGCAGTGAAGATGTTACAAAAAGCGGATACGAGGAACTACAAGCCAGAGTATAACGCCATTTACCCTGCAAGCCCGCTGGGTAATTCATTAAAACAAATAGCACAATTAATAAAAATGGATGTAGGGCTGGAAGTTGCTTTTGCAGAATCGGGTGGTTGGGATACTCACTTTAACCAGGGAAAAGAGTTGGGTGTTTTTGCCCGAAACGCCACTGACCTTAGTAATAGCATTACTGCATTTTGGACCGACATGGGATCGTTGCAGGATGACGTGACCATTATGACAATGACAGAGTTTGGGCGTACCGTAAAACAAAACGGAACAGGTGGTACCGATCACGGTAGGGCCTCGTGCAACTTTATTTTGGGCAACGATGTAAATGGAGGAAGAGTGCATGGTAACATAAAGCCACTTGCCATTGAAAACCTGGAAGACGGAAGAGACCTTGCCGTAACAACCGATTTTCGCAGCGTGTTCAGCGAGGTTGCCGACAGGCATTTAAAACTAAACAACGATAAAGTATTGTTTCCGGAGTGGACCGGAGAGAAGATTGGCGTGATGAAGACGTAGTGTGTAAGAGGTTGTTTTGGAATTTACACAGCAATTCTGCCTTAAATACAGATGTTACTATTAAACTTTATCCTACCGATGTTCACCGTAAATTAGTTTTAAAAAAATTCCGGTTAAATAACTTGTATAGTATAATTCAATTGAATGCAGTTAATGCAGCAAAGTTTCGGGGAGAAATAAGAGCAGGGCGAAAGCAAGTTTACCAACCCTGCTAAACTTGCTGCAAATTCAAACCATGCAACCTTTAGGTATTATGGTGCCACTTACCTGCAAGATGTTATATACCTACATGTTTTACTCCCATTTTTAAAGACAATTTAAATTTCATTTTTATTTTTCCTTTGCATTGAAAGAAACAGCGTAGTTCACCCTGTCTGCTTTTGTAAAAACTAAGTTGAAACGCGTTGCTTCATTATGTTTGATTCGCGATCTATCCATCTATTAGCAGTTACTTTACCTGCCCGGCAGATACACTATAAAATGCTGCCAATGCATTAACTCAACTTTTTTGTAAGCTGCATCTTTTACTATAGATAGATTTTAGGTAGTTTGTTGCAAACAATTAAACGGCAATTGAATGAAAAGCAATACAAAGTTTGATGTTATAATAGTTGGTGGAAGTTATTCAGGACTTGCCGCTGGCATGGCTTTAGGGCGCGCATTAATAAATGTGTTGATTATTGATGACGGCAAACCATGCAATATACAAACACCCATATCGCACAACTTTCTTACAAACGATGGTACGCCACCAACAGAAATAGCTGCGTTGGCTAAAGAGCAAGTGGGCAAGTATGCAACGGTTGCGTTCTGCAATAGTTTGGCAACAAGTGGATTTATAACTAAGGATGGTTTCGAAATTAGCATAGCTACAGGTGAAACCTTTTCGGCAAGCAAGTTATTGTTCGCCACCGGCATTCGAGACTTATTGCCCGACATAAAAGGATTAGCCGCATGCTGGGGTATTTCGGTGCTTCATTGCCCCTATTGCCACGGCTACGAAGTGAGACATGAAAAAACTGGTATACTTGGAAATGGCAACGAAGCGTTTGAATTTGCGAAATTGATTTATAATTGGACGGACGATTTGACCCTGTTTACAAACGGAGCATCACATTTGAGCACCGAACAAACAGCCTGCCTTGGTAAGCATAATATACAAATTGTTGAAATGGAAATGGTAAGGGTCGTTCATGCGCAGGGCAATCTTCAGTACCTTTTGTTTAAGGATGGCTCTGAATTCGCAATGAAAGCTTTGTATTCCCCTGCACCCTTTCAGCAAAATTGTTCTATCCCCCAATATTTAGGATGTGCATTGAATGATGAAGGTTATATCGAGATTGACTCTTTTCAAAGGACGAGCGTTCCAGGCGTATTTGCAAGTGGTGACAACACTACGCGAATGCGCACTGTAGCCAATGCAGTATCGTCCGGAACATCGGCCGGAATTGTAATAAGTAAGGAGTTAATATTGGAAGCGTTTTGAGTGCAGCATGTAACAAAATTTTGCAGCGGTACAAATAATTTTTCTGCTAAGCTTACCTCTACAATATTACTGAAACCCGCACCCTGTGCATTGCATCCCACTTACTGGCGATTTTTCATGTAAATTTTTAAAGACAATCACACATTTTAATAGCACATTTGCACCTGCTGATTTGTAAAGATGCTGTGGAAGGGTGCGACGCAACGATGCTGCCATTATAATCCGTAGCCGGATCCAAAAACTTCATTTTTAGCAAAATATTTTTTCACCTACGATTGCTGAATGCCAACATCGGAAACGCTCCTGCACGCTTACAGGTTAATGACCACTGCCAAAGCAATGGCTGATTTGTACGAGGCTAATCGCCCCATCTGTAAATATGTTCACTCAACCAGCCGTGGGCACGAGGCTATACAAATAGCCACCGGATTGCAATTGTTACCCTGCGATTTTGTTAGTCCATATTACCGCGACGACTCCATGTTATTGTCTATTGGATTTACGCCTTATCAACTGATGTTGCAGTTGCTTGCTAAGGCGGATGACCCCTTTAGCGGAGGACGATCGTATTATTGCCATCCCAGCAGTAATGCTTCGGATAAACCCCGCATCATTCATCAAAGCAGCGCAACAGGTATGCAGGCAATACCCACCACCGGCATTGCGCAAGGCCTTCAATACCTCGAACAAATCAAGTCTCCACTTTTAAAAAAAGGTAGTAATGATGAAGCACCTGTTGTAGTTTGCTCGTTTGGCGATAACAGCATTACTGAAGGCGAAGTGAGTGAAGCGTTTCAATTTGCAGTCCTTAAAAATCTACCAATCATTTACCTGGTGCAGGATAATGACTGGGGCATTAGCGTAAGCTGGCAGGAGGCAAGAGCGATGAATGCTTATGAATATGCCGACGGTTTTAAAGGGATGGCCAAACTGCAATGCGATGGAAGCGACTTCAGCCAAAGTTTTGAAACCATGCAACAGGCTATTGCTTACGTTCGCAACCGGCGAAAGCCAATGCTGGTTCATGCAAAGGTTCCATTGCTGGGGCACCACACCAGTGGTGTGAGGCGGGAGTTTTACCGCAGCAACGAAGACTTGATGAACCATGCAGAAAATGATCCGCTGCCAAAACTCAGATTACTTTTGATTGAGTCGGGCTTTGCGGAGGAAAAAATTGCCGAATTAGAACGAGTTGTTATTAACGAAGTGCAGCAGTCATTTGTTGATGCCTGTAAAGCCGGCGACCCTTCAGTAGAAAATATAATGGAGCACGTGTTTGCTGCCACGTCGGTGGTTAGTGAACTGGGCGATCGCAGTCCAATTACAGGCGAAAAGGTGATGATGGTAGATGCAGCTTTGCACGCTATTGACGAGATTATGCAGGATCATACTGAATGCATTTTATTTGGGCAGGATGTTGGGCGAAGGTTGGGTGGCGTATTTAGAGAAGCGGCAACGCTGGCTGAAAAATTTGGCGACCACCGGGTTTTCAATACTGCTATACAGGAGGCATATATCATTGGGTCAACCATTGGGCTTTCGGCGGTGGGCATAAAGCCAATTGTTGAAGTTCAGTTTGCCGATTACATTTACCCGGGACTTAACCAGCTTGTTACGGAAATATCAAAATCGTGTTATCTCTCCAACGGAAAGTTTCCGGTTAGTATGGTGCTTCGGGTACCCATAGGTGCCTATGGCGGTGGAGGTCCTTACCACAGCGGTAGTATCGAAAGCACCCTGCTTACTATAAGGGGTATAAAGGTTTGTTACCCATCCAATGCTGCCGATATGAAAGGGCTGATGAAAGCCGCGTTTCTGGACCCCAACCCGGTAATAATGCTCGAACACAAAGGCTTATACTGGAGCAAGGTGCCCGGTACAGATGAAGCAAAAACCATTGAGCCGGCCCGGGATTATGTGTTGCCATTGGGCAAGGCTAATTCTATTATTAAAGCCGATCCTGTAAAGATTGAAAAGGGCGAAACGCTTTGTATTGTTACTTATGGAATGGGTGTATATTGGGTGAAAGCGGCCGCGAAACAATTTGCAGGGCTGGTTGAGGTAATTGATTTACGCACGCTCTTTCCGCTGGATGAGGAACTCGTTTTTAATTCCGTGAGGCTACACGGTAAGTGCCTGGTGGTTACAGAAGAACCAATCAATAATTCGTTTGCGGAAACGCTGGCTTATCGAATTACACATGCATGTTATTACTCGCTAGATCACCGGGTGGAAACCCTCGGTTCATTAAATCTTCCCGCAGTGCCAATACAAATAAACCTGGAAGCAGCCATGCTGCCTAATGCAGAAAAAGTTGCGGTTAAGATAAGTCAACTGCTTAAGTGTTAGATCGGTACAATCTAAATTGGCAATATCTTTTTCAACCCGTATCTTCAAGAGGATTAAAATGTAATTTATTTATAATATGGAGGTAAGTCATTTTTTTGTGTGGATTGTTTAAGTGTGGAGGCAGGGTTTTAGTGTATTTATAAATAGAGACATCGTTTTCATCTTTTTCAACAAAAAATTTTACAACATGTTCTATCAATCTTCAACATTAACCGATATAATGCCAGACGTTTTAGTGCATGAAAGTTATACCGGGTTGGGAAAAGTAGTTGATAATCCTTCTAAATATTTTACCCGCAACAATGCAAAACTTGGCCGAATGGTCGAACAAAAAAAAGTTTTAGTGGTGGAGATCACCGAAACAGTAACAGAAACTGTTCAGGTTCAGGAGGTACAGGAAGGAACAAGGGGAGTGTTGCCAATAATGGTGCTGCTACAAACCAATGTTGATTATTGCTATCGTTACGGAAGTGTTCAATTATCTGGGTTGGATAATTTTACATGTATCTAACTTTTTAATCCCGATATCTACCTCCCAACTGTATCAATCTTACTTTTGCACTTCACAAGTAAATAAAAGTAATAGGGGAAAAATTACTACAGCCTGTAGACTTAAATCTACAGGCTATTTTGTTTAACTGAAGTATTGAGGATTTAGTTTAGGGTGTCGATCATTATTATTCCACACGTTGCAAAAGAAAGTCTGGCATTTTAACGGGTAACAATATTTTGAATACTGTTCCTTCATTTGGTACACTGGTTACGGAAATAGCTCCGTGGTGGTTCTCAACAATCTTTTTACATATTGCCAATCCAATACCAGTTCCTTCATAATCGTTACTATTGTGCAAGCGCTGAAATATCCCAAACACCTTATCCTTAAATTTTTCTTCGAACCCTATTCCGTTGTCCTGTACACAAATGCCCACATAATCATCGCCATTAATTTTAAAAGCATTTTCCTCTTCTGCGGTAATATCTGCACAAGAAATTCGTATTTCGGGGTGAGTACTGTTATTAAATTTGATAGCGTTGCTGATAAGGTTTTGAAACAGCTGGCTCATTTGACCGGGTATGGCAAAAACCTTGGGTAGAACCTGGATGAAAAATTTTACCTGTTTCTCCCGGATAATAATTTCCAGGTCATCAATGATCCTTTCTATTACATGATTAATATCGGTATTGGTGAAATAAGTGTTTTTATTAGAGAGCTTTGAAAAAGTAAGTACATCGTCAATAAGCACCTGCATACGCTCCGATGACTTTACAATTTTTTCCAGATTATTTTTTTCATTTTCCTTTAAGGTTGTGTTCAATTTGGCGTTCAGTAAGTTTCCATAGGTTTGAATTTTTCGCAACGGTTCTTTAAGATCGTGCGATGCTACCGAGGCAAACTGCATTAAGTCGTAATTAGACTTTTCCAATTCAGAATTAGAAGTTATCAGTTTGTCGGAAGTGCTTTTTAAATCTTCAAACGAATTCTTTTTGTCCGTAATATCGGAAAACGTAACTACTAACCCATCGCCCATCTTAACAGCTACTATTTCGTACCAACTGCTTCTTAATGAATGAGGGTATTCCAGGTGAAGCGTAGTGCCGCTTTCAACCACGGCTACATATTGCGCAAACAATTTTTTATTAAAGGCCGGGAACTCGGTTAATAATTTTTTGCCCTTCAACTTGCCTTCAGCACCTATAAATTTATTTGCAGAATTATTGGATGCCAACCATTCAAAGTCCACCACCTGGTTGTCGGTGTTGCGTATAGCTTTAAAGGCGAGTATACCGTTTAACGAACTTTCAAAAACGCCTTCAATTATACTACTCAGTTGTTTTAACTCCGTTATGTCAATAAAGGTAATAACAGCCCCGCCAATGGTTTTATCAAGCTTTATGTAAGGGACAATGCGCATCTGGTAAACGTTACCATTATTAATAATAATTTCTTTTTCAAACGTTTCGCCAGTTTTAATTACTTGTTTAATCTGGTTAATGAAGTTTGAAGCAGGAAAGTTGGTAGAAATGTCGGTAATGGATCTGCCCAGGTCGGCCTCAATAAGGTTTACCAGCTTTTTTGTAGCCGGAGTAAACTTTCGGATGATGTATTTCTTGTCGATCAGCAACTGACCGATCTCTGTATTTCTAAAATAGTTGTTCAGGTCATCATTCAGTTCTATTAGTTCTTTTATTTTTTGCTGATGCTCGGCATTTACGGTATGCAGTTCCTCATTAAGCGATTGTAATTCTTCGTTGGTGCTCTGCAACTCTTCATTTGCCGAAATCATTTCTTCGTTGCTCGACTGAAGTTCTTCATTACTTGTTTCAAGCTCTTCTACAACTGACTGCAAATTTTCCCTGGTTTCCTTTAACTCCTGTTCAAGCTCCTCGGTTCTGTATTGTGTCCCTTCGTTTGTTGGGGCACCCATGTTTAATGCTCTCACTTTCACTTGTTCTTCGCGAAGTACAATAAACAAAAATGGTTGTAGGTAAGCTGTTTGTTGCAGGTAAGGCTTTACAACAATGTTGATGCTTTTTACTACGTTATTTGCGTCCCGTATTTTAACATGCGCCATACTTACCCGCTCGTTATCTTTTATGGCTTTCCGCACACAAGTGCCTAATGCTATGGCAAGATCGGGCACTATTAGTTTTAATAAATTAAAATTGAAATTGCTCTGCGGAAAGTTGAGAAAACTTTTAAAATTGCCGATGGCTTGTTTTACTTCAAGTTCCCTGTCGATATAGATGCCTGCGTAATGGTATTCTTCCACCACTGTATCTTTAAAGATCTCCGCCAGGTTCATTAATGCGTTTTTGCTTTTTGGCACCGATGCTGATGCGCCACTGCTTAGCCCGGTTTGTAAGGGAGAAAAAAATTCCTCGTGATCCAGGGTTTTAGCCTTCTCAATGTTTTTAAAAATTTTCCATTTTTTACTAGTTTCCTTCATCGACTCTTTTAGTACACTGATATTTTCACTGGGACCAAGCATGAGAAATCCACCGGTGTTTAGTGCAAAATGAAAGGTTTTTAAAACTTTTTTTTGCAACTCGGGTAACATATAAATCAGCATGTTACGGCAACTGATAAAGTCGACCCTGCTAAATGGAGGATCACTTAGCACATCGTGATGTGCGAAAACGATCATTCTTCTAACATTGGGAATAACCTTGTATTTATTGCCCTCTTTTGTAAAATATTTTTCGAGGTGCGTTGCAGATACGTCGTTTTCTATTGTAGCGGGATATATTCCTTTTGATGCTGTTTCGAGTGCAGCGCTGTCAATGTCGGTGGCAAAAATCTTGATGTTAACATTTTGCAACGAATGTTTTTCGATATGGTCGTGGTAAAGAAAAGCAAGTGAATAAGCCTCCTCGCCTGTGCTACAAGCAACTACCCAAACTTTAATGTTCCTGCCATCGGTTTCCTTCTCAAATGTTGGAATTACTACCTGAACTTTTAAATCCTCGAATGCCTCCGTATCTCTGAAAAACTTGGTAACGCCAATTAAAAATTCATTGCATAAATCTTTTACCTCTTCTGAATTGT
>JANPIA010000526.1:0-2701 GCA_031424735.1 Segetibacter sp. | reverse complement strand
GGGGATGCCGTTAGTATCTAAGCTTTCTATTTTGGATTTATATGCATTAAGGGTTTGGCTTATGGCTTCTACATCATTTTTCTGCGCTAACAGACTAAAAGAGAAACTTATACATACAAGCAGAAAGAGAATTTTATGTTTCATATATGGTTGGTTAATTTATTGATTTAAAAACATCGTTTTCATTTGATATACGCCATTCGTAACAACTCTCTCTCCCTCTTCAATACCTTTTATAATATTTACCGCTTTGCCATTGGAGGTACCCTTGTTTACGTAGCTGATAGAATATTGTTCCGCCTTATCCTTTATAAATACAGCAGGCTTTCCATTCACATCTGCAATGGCTGCATCGGGTATAATGATCTGCCTGGTAAAATCACCTGAATAAATACGAACATTGATATTCTCGCCGATCTTAAAACGGCCATTTGCATTGGTCACTTCAAATAAAACAACCTGCGACTGGTTTTCCGGATTCACCTGTTGGGCTGTGGAAATAACATTCACCTTGTACTCGGTTGTATCATTGGGTAAACTTGAATATGCTGTCACCTTTTGAAGCGTTCTTAATTTTATAAAATCATGACTAAATACCTGCGCTTCCACATACACTTTGTCGAGGTTTGTTATTTCAAATAAAGTTTGACCTGCACTAATTACTGCGCCAATAGAGTAATTGAAAGTTCCTACAACACCACTGATCGGGGCAGTGAGAGTTATCATTTTAGTGCTGTTCAAATTGCCTTTGGCATTTGCTTCAAACAGTCTCTTATTTTTTACAGCAGTTTCAAATCTTGCTTTTGCCTCTGTTAGATCTTTCTTGGCAACAATATCAGCAATACCTCTAAGCCTGTCATATTGAGCTTTGGCAGCATTGTATTCTGATTCAACCGTATTTTTTTGTGATATAATACTTATTTGTGTACCTGCATCAATTTGTTGTTCAATAACGGCTAATACTTGCCCCGCTGAAACTCTTTGACCTGGTGTAGTTCTTATAGAAACGATCTTACCGGTCTGCGGTGTTTGAATTACCGCCATTCCTTTTGGCGAAGGCACTATCGTACCAAGTACTTCCGTGGATTGATTAAAATTTCCTGTTTCTGTTTTTTGGGTTAGAATATCAAAAAGAAATTGTGTTTCTTTTTCAACTATAAAAGTATTTGATGGTCCTCCTGTATTGGCAGCCTTTTTTTCTCCATGGTCTTCTCCCTCATGCGCAGAAGTGAAATAAGTTGAGCTTGCAGGAAATAGCAACAGGAAAATAATGCTGATGGTTGTTATTCTCCTATTTCGTTTTCTCAATAATAAAAACATAATCAGCATACCTCCTAACGCACCAAGAAAACCGTAAAATAAATTGCTGCTGTACCAGTGAGCATGTTCTTCTGCAGTTTGTTCCTTTGGTAATTCTTTCCCTGTTTCTACATCTTTAATCAAAAGCAGGTCTGCACCTAAGCCACTATTAAGGCTTACCGAAATATTATACACCTTTTTTTCAGGAAAAATTCCCCTTATTTCATAAACTCCAGAGTCCATTTTATGCATTGCCAATTTTAGGGCTGTATTACCAGATACTGAAACATTTAATTCTGAAGGATCAACCGGCTTGTTGGTTGCATAATCAGTTATGAACAACGTAAAAGTTCCCGGCTTGCCAACGGGTATGGTTTGATACTTTATCAAAAGTTCGTATTTATCAGAAGATGCTTCCGAAGTAAAGCTGGCAACCCCCGTAGCGACTGCCTTTTTTTCTTCACTATGGTCTTCGCCTTCATGTGCAAGCCCAGACAAGGGAAATAGTATGAGCAACAAAATTTTCTTAATCATAATGTGCCATTTAAATATTTTAATTCAATAAGCGCTTCATTGAAATCCTTCAGGGTCTCCAGGTAATTTACTTTTGTTTCAAAGGCAGTAATAATATTCCGCAAGGCTTCTACATAATCCATCTCACCGGCACTGAATAATCTTAAAGCTGTTTCAATGATTTCTTTGGACTGATTTATTGCAGTAGTATTATAATAATTAAGGCTTGCCTGTTCCTTAAGCAGGTTAGAATAAGCAATCTGGTATTCTCTTGAAATATTTCTTATCTCCCTCTGGCGTTGGGCCTCAGCCAATTCAATTCCTGTTTTTGCAGCATTTATTCTTGCCCGGTTCTGACCAAACCAAAGTGGCACAGAAATTCCGAGGCGATAGCCGATAGCTTGGTTGTAATCCGAACTTAACGGAAACAAAGGCCCGGCTGTAAATTCAGGAAGTGATTCACCCCTTTGAACTTTTAATTCCTTGCTGGCTATATTTACCTGCTGTTGTAAAACCTGATGCTGTAATGTGTTGGCAGCCGTATCAAATAAATTGATCTGCAATGAATCTATTGGGAATGTTGGTAAAGGTTCAACCGAAAAACTATCATTGAAATTAGTAAGATACCCGAAGGCAATTTTTTGTGTTTGCAGTTCGATTAAATTTCTATTCCGTTCATTCCGGATCTTATCAGCCTCATTGGCAGCAAATAATTCCTGTAACTTATTAATTTGTCCTGCATCAAAATTCCTTTTGGCTGCTATTTTAATCGCATTGTAAAGGCTGTCCTGTGAATTTAATAACTCACTTCTTGCAGTTAGATATTGTAACAGTAAATAATTATTTCTTACAAGTCGCTTTATTTCATTCTCATTCATGCGGATCATCA
>JANPIA010000525.1:0-3185 GCA_031424735.1 Segetibacter sp. | reverse complement strand
GGACGGATTAAGCCCGGCTACCGATTTGTTACTCAGCTATAAAACATGCTTCAGCTTTTTGTCACTTTCTTTTGCTTAATCAAAAGAAAGTAACCAAAGAAAAATCAAGAAAGGAACGATAACAGCCCGTTCCTTTCTTTGTTCGTTGATTAAACATATGTGCTACTGTGGCTTCCACATTTGTGTTTCATGAGTATTAATTTTTGAATTGCTCAAACTTTAAAAGATAAAAGCTATCAACCCATCAAGGCTCACTTGCCTTTCACCACAGGGGTAAAAAAGCTACATTGAATACCCTGCCGAAAACGGGCTGTTATCGTTTTCGGCTGCCTTTTTTGGTTACTTTGCGCCTGCCCCGATGCATATCGGGGGGCAAGCAAAAAGTGACAAAATGATGAGTAAAGCATTAAAGTTGAACAAGCTTTAAAGCCCGGCAAAGATATCCTCAGCTAAGCATGCGATTCAGCAATTTCATTTCATAAATAAGCAAGAAGCATAAAAAACTCTCATACTTGAGGCTCACAACGTCTTCAAATATTCAATAACTGCTTTGCGTTGTTTGTCACTTAGCTTATCGCCAAAGTAGTGTCCATAATTTCCATAGCCGGGCAGCGTAGTGTTGTAAGCATTCTTTTTCGGTTCTCTAAGCTCCTCATATTTCCATCCCGGGCTGGCATAATCGTATTCAGGCTTTTCAAAATTTCTCGACCAGTAGGTTGGCCGCAACTTACTATTCAATACAGCTTCTATAGTAGGAACGGAACCATTATGAAGATAAGGTGCGGTTATCCAGATACCATCCAACGGTGGCGCAATGTAGCCATTGAAAGGAACCAGCTTAGCTGGGTGATCGCCAGTTGTAAACCAACTCTTGTTAAACCAATCAACAAATTGCGGACTTAAATAATTGCTTTTAAACAATGCGGAATCTGTACCTATTACTCCTTCCGGGATCAGCAGGTTTGGGTACTTTCCATCTGCGCCGTAAGTTCCATGGCAGTGCGAACAGTTCTGGTTAAAAATGGGCTCACCCATCGCCGCCAAATCTTCATCAATTGTTTTTGGATAGGCGGGAGCTTTGATAGAATTTAAATAGGCAAGCACGTCCGGAAAATGAGAATCCACCTCCCTCGACTCCGCTGTATCTTCTACCGAAAGCAAGTTGGAAGCCATCAGAAAACGCGCAAAATCTCCACGTCCAAATCCATTATAAAACATAGCGTTCTTCTTTTTTAACAACCACCATGCCGGCACATCGGTAGGCACTATTTCATCAGGAATAGTAAGCAGCGGCTCGTTGCTCCATTTAAAGGTTTCCGGGTCGCGGTGCGCTGCTAAAATAGCTGCAAGCCTGTCGGCTACATTAACACCCTGCACTTCGGATTTTAATTTGGGGGCAAGAGTTCTGGTGGCAATCAAAAAGTTTTTAGCCGCATCAAACTGCTTGCCTCCGCCAATGGAAAGCAGGTTATACATAGTGCCTGCGGCCGATACAACTGGCTTGCTGTTCGTAAAATCGATAAACGTATTGCCCAGCCCAACGTATAATTTATCTTCCAAAACCTGGGCATGACAAGTAAGGCAATTGGGTGTAACCACCAACTCCCCGTTAGGTGCGTTCACGGCGGTATATTCGTAGCTTATGTTTGCATTGTTGCCATTGCGCTGCAGGTAATTTTTTTTATCCTTACCAAAACGAAGGGCAAAAATATTATAGGGAATTCCACTTTTTACATAATCCCCATTGATCAGGTAGTCCAAGCCTTTCTGCACGTCTCCCCCACTTCGCTGCCTGCTGGGCTCTATAAAAACCGGATCGTTTTCATCGGCAACAAATCCGAGATACGCCATCCAGCAGGTAACGATTGTTAAGAATGCGAATGTCTTTTTCATGTTTAGTAAGGTCGGTCCAGTTTCAGCGGAAAATTCAAAATTAAAATTCTGGTTGGGTTGAAATGTTAATGTTATAAACAACGATGTAACCTGTTTGTTTTCGTTGTGCTGTTAAACTTCCCGACAAAATGAGGTCGTTATAAAATTGGCAATTTTTTTCCGTTTATTTCATTAGCAGTTAATTGCCTGCAATAATGGATATTGCCCTAATATTTATTGCAATGGTTCCTCACCGATATTTTATTATTCATAAGCCAAGGGATATGGTTTCCCAGTTTGTTAGTTCTCACAAGGTAAAATTGCTGGGCGATCTTAACTATACTTTCCCGGAAGGCATCCACGCTATTGGCAGGCTCGATAACAATTCAGAGGGACTGCTTCTATTATCGACCAATAAAAAAATAACCCGCCTGCTATTTGAAAGTAAAGTACCCCATAAACGAAGCTACCTGGTACAGGTACGACATGTTGTAACGGAGGAGACTATTCAACAATTAAAAAGTGGTGTTAGCATTCGGGTGAAAGGTGGCGGTGATTATTTAACCGAGCCCTGCGAAGCATCTATTGTAGATGATCCAAATATTTACCTACCCATAGATGCTGCCATTAAAGAATACTACCCAAACAGCTGGTTACTTATAACACTAACGCAAGGCAAATTCAGGCAGGTACGTAAAATGGTAGCTGCCGTAGGTCATCAATGTAAGCGATTGATCCGGGTATCTATAGAAGATATGACTTTGCAAGCTTTGCAACCAGGCGAGGTAAAAGAGATAGATGAAAACGAATTTTTCACAAAACTCCGGATAGACTACGGGGAAAATGTATCCCCAATAACCTGACAACTGCAAACTCCGTTAAACATTGCAACAACCAATTATAGCTTACGTTAAACAGATTGCGTTGGTATAATCTTTTTGCCGCCAGTTGCATCATAACCAATTAGATTAATCATCAAGAAAAGGCAAAAACATGGATAGTATAAATCGCCACCAACAAGAAGACAATCATCAAAACCTGCATGGCTCCGCAGCAGGAAAAAAAATAAAAGAGCTTGCCAGTAAAAGCAACACCTGCTTTTTTTGCACTGCAATTACATCGGGCAAACCTTTTGAAACACGCCCCATGTCGGCACAAAAAATAGATGAGCATGGAAACTTCTATTTCCTCAGCGCTAACGATAGTTTCAAAAACCGGGATATACAAACAGACCCTAATGTTCAATTGCTTTTCCAGGGTTCGCCGCACTCCGACTTTTTAAGTATTTATGGGATAGCCACCATTTCAACCAA
>JANPIA010000524.1:0-3363 GCA_031424735.1 Segetibacter sp. | reverse complement strand
ATGAATTACTCGATAGAAAAACTACTTCGAAAGGTGTGTTGATGACTAAGCTAAATGTGTTCGACTGGTTTAATTTGAGGAATGCTGCAACTGTTCTTGAAACGACGGATAATCTTTCTCAGTACAGGCTAATGGGCATTTTTGGTGAAGCAACTTTTGATTACAAAAACTATTTGTTCCTGTCAATTACAGGGAGAAACGACGTTACTTCTTCACTTCGCAAACCCAACAACTCGTTTTTTTATCCTTCAGTTAGTTTTAGCTATCTATTTTCTGAGCATCTTAATTTGCCTGACTATATTAACACTGCTAAAGCAAGAATTTCGTATGCTAAAATTGGTAAAGATGCGTTGCCTTACAGCACCTCTACAGGTTACTCCGCTTATTCAAGTTTGCCAGCTGGCACAACAGGTTTTACACGCGGATCTAACTTAGGTGATCCTGATTTACGCCCTGAATTTACAAACACTATTGAAGGCGGTTTAGAAATGAACTTCTTCAAAAACAGATTAGGTTTTGATCTTACCTACTACCACTCACTAAGCGAAGATCAGATCATTAATGTAAACGTTTCTTCAGCCACAGGTTATGTACGTGCTGCGGTTAACTCCGGAAGCATGCGTAACAAAGGTGTAGAACTAATATTGAAAGGCAATCCAATAAGAACTGCGAACTTCAGTTGGGATGCAAGCTTGAATTTCTCGGCTAACAGAAATAAGATCATCAGCATTAGAGAAGGCCTTACCGAAATTTCGTACGGTGGCTCAAGCGGTGGTTATTTAAATTCACCTGTTACTATGAAACTGATACCTGGCGAAGCTTATGGAAATATCTATGGAACACATTGGCTACGTTACTACGGTGGCGGGGCTAAAGAAGACCCCATAAGAACCGATAAATCACTACCAATGGTTATTGGGGCAAACGGTTTCCCTGTTTTGGCTCCTGTCTCAAGCCAGAAGTTATTGGGTAATTCTCAACCTGATTGGATTGGCGGATTTAGCAATTCATTTTCATATAAAAATCTCACTTTATCGGCGTTGGTTGATGCACGTTGGGGAATGGAAAGATTTAATCGTTTAGAGAATTTCTTTGCTGCATTCGGTATTGCAGACTATACTGTTGATAGAAGAGACTTTAAAGTATTTGACGGTGTATTGGCAGACGGAACACCAAACACAAAACGTGTTTGGTTAGGCCAGGCGGTTGGTCCGGATGGGGTAAATTACGGTGAGGGCTATTATCGTACTTACTATCGTGCTATCTCTGAACCATTCGTTCAGGATGCATCGTGGGTACGGTTACGTTCGGCAAGTCTATCTTATAATTTGCCTACAACGTGGCTACCTAAAAAGTTTATTCGCACTGCTTCTGTATCAATTACGGGCAATAATTTATGGCTTCACACCAAGTACTATGGCTTAGATCCCGAATCTGTTTCTGCTGATAGCGGTAGTAACGTCGATGGTTCTTCAGGATTTACTTATCCTGCTTCAAGGTCATTCTTATTTTCTATCAATGTTGGATTTTAAAAAACAAACAATATGCAATTAAGATATAAATTTTCACTCCCGTTGCTTGCTGTTGGGTTGCTAACACTCGCAGGCTGCAGTAAAGATTACTTCGATTTAAATGCTAACCCTAACCAGGTTACAACACCATCGTTGTCATCTTTAATAAGTACGGTTACCCATAAAACCGGTATCAACAATTATAACGTTGGAAGCATTACTTCAACGTATGTACAATACCTCGCTAATCCATCGGCATCAGCAGCTACAGACATTTACCAGGAAGTAGATTTCACCGGCACCTGGGATGCATTGTACTATGCCATGGCAGACATTTCGGACATGAAGAACCTGGCAATCGCACAAGGTTCAAGCGAGTATCTTGGCGTTGCAAATGTGTTGCTGTCGTATCATTTAGGTTTGGTATCGGACCTGTGGGGCGATGCTCCCTTTTCTGACGCATTTATGCCAAATACACTTACCCCAAAATATGATACGCAGGAAGATCTATATAAGACCGGTTTAACCTTACTCGACTCCGCTATTGCCCAATTAGGAAGAACAGGATCTACTATTACACTGTCAACAACAAACGATCTTATTCATAAAGGAGTTAAAGCAAACTGGTTAAAAACAGCTTATGCATTAAAGGCAAGGATGTTGAACAAAGTAAGCAAGACTGCTGCTTACAATCCTGCTTCGGTATTGGCTGCTGTAAGCAATTCTTACATCACTAACAGCGACGATGCAGGCATGGCTTCTTTTCTGGTAAGAAACCCCTGGGCACAAGTAGCAAGAAACAACGCAAGCTTAACGTTGGGCGGTTGGCTTTCTGAGCAATTGATAGATCATTTGAACGGAAAAACGTATGGCATTTTCGATCCAAGAATTAGAAAGATAACTGATCCAAATCCGGTAACAACAAACGGTGTTTGGGCGGGTACAACAAATGGAGCAGGTAACAAAGGGCCAAACAACAACACCGTAAAAGACGAGAACTACGTGGCCATCAGTTCTCCATGGACTAGCGACATTGCACCAATACTGATTGTAACTTATGCAGAAATAAAGTTTATAGAAGCGGAAGCGGCCCTAGCAACCAATGACCGCATAAGAGCCTACATTGCTTACCTCGCTGGAATTAATGCCAATATGGAAAAATTGCAGGTTGCCGCTAACGACCCTGAAAGGGTAACCTATTTAGCAGCAGTTTCTGTAGGATCAGCCAATTTAACGAAGGCGATGATTTTTAGAGAAAAATATGTTGCAATGTATCTTAACCCGGAAGCGTGGAATGATGCGCGCCGCATTGACTATGCTTATAAAGATTTTGCCCCGCCAGTAAACAATGTACTTAATGATAATTTCATTCGCAGGCTATCTTACCCTAACGGTGAGAGAAGTAAGAATGGTAAAAACATTCCCACAATTGGCTCTTTAAAAGACCGTCTTTGGTGGGATAAGCCATAGAAAGTTGGGGTAATAAATAAAAAGCGAGTCGCAATGGGGCTCGCTTTTTATTTATGTTCGTTCCTAACACTCGCTTAGGCTGATTGGCAGATGTAAAGCCAATCCTCCATCGGCAGTTTCCTTGTACTTGCTATTCATATCGAGTGCGGTATTCCACATTGTAGCAATCACTTTATCCAAAGAAACTTTTGCATAATCAGGGCTGCTTTGAAGCGCCAGCTGCGAGGCAGTTATCGCTTTAATTGCACCCATCGTATTTCTTTCGATGCATGGTATTTGAACGAGTCCACCAATTGGATCGCAGGTCATGCCGAGGTGATGCTCCATAGCAATCTCAGCAGCCATTAGTGCTTGCCGCTGCGTGCCTCCCATTGCTTCAGTT
>JANPIA010000523.1:0-7852 GCA_031424735.1 Segetibacter sp. | reverse complement strand
CATCGCCCTGGTTGATGGCGACCACGCCCCGGCTGAGGCGTTCCATTACTTTTTGAGAATAAGCGGGCATGAAAATAAAGCCGATGGCGATGATCAAAATGAGGAAGAATCTATAGCGCATTATGCTTGCCTTTTTTTTAGTGAGATGAATTTGGTGTGTCATTTTTTTTTACCGCAGAGACCGCTGAGGAATGCCCGAACGCGACTAAACGTCGGATACTTTTTTGTTGAGAAAAAACTTAAGTGATTTCATGGATATTTTTCAAATTGCCTTCCGCCACACGTTCAAATAATTTCGGGATAAGCAATCGTAAGGTCTCCCTTGTATTGTCTTTAGCACGAAGCACGAAAATTGTAAAAGAGAGATTTTCAAGATTTTGCTGAAAAGAAAGATTCCGATCAACTGTTATGAAAAAATCGAATTTATTTTCAACTATAAGTTTAAGTAGTTCGCCATTCTTTTGTCTTAACCAATCCATATCTCTTACGGTCAATACGTGGTGTTCGTCACCAAAGTCGTAACGTAACTTCCTTGGCAAACTCTCATCAAGTAAAATTTTCATAAAGTAGCTTTTCTGTTGTCAACGATTTTTTTGCCATTTCCAAAATAGCAAGAGCCGCTTCTTTTGAAACAGACGGGAAATCGTCCAAAAACTCTGAAAGGTCTTCTCCGCACTTTATATAATCGAATAAGTTTTGAATTGGAACTCTTGTTCCCGCAAATACTGGTGCACCGCTCATTATTTCCGGGTCAATACTCACTTGTCCGTACAACATAATTGTAAGTTTTTATTCACTGCAAAATTAGTTAAAACCGCTTGTGGTTTGCGATTAAGGTTTTCCAGGGAGATAAGTTGATTAGTGAGTTTATTTGATTTTGAGTATAACATTCTGAAAGGTTTTTAATAGCAGTGATCGCCGAAGTCTAAAATATTTCATCGTGTTACAAAACTTGAACGGAGCGTCGCAAGCAAAGCCTAAACTATGTTCTAATGCTTGCCTCCAAAAAATGTTTTTATTGGCAACCATTAAAAAATCGATCGCAATTTTCCTCTTTTATTTACAACCGGTTCCTTCACAACAATATTTGGTTTGGGCGGCTCCTTCATTCCTTCACCAATATAAAAGCTGGTATGCGGTGGCTGGTTGTACGCCACGTTTTGCCAGGCGATGCTGAGGCGATATTGCGGATCGTGCATGAGTGTATACATCCGCCTGCCGGTGGGTATGCTGGTGGTGAACACGCACAGCGCCGCGTTGTCGGCAGTTTTATAAATCACTTCTTCGCGCCAGTCGCCGAGTATATCGGCAGACAATACAGGGTTGGCTTTGGTGCCATTGTTGCTCCTGCATTGAAACTGCGAAGCATCGAGCAGGCGGGTTGTTTTTGCATCTGCATAATCCCACTTGTCTATGGAGGTGCCATTGAGAATTTCACTCAGCACATCGCCATCCCAATAGATGCCCATGTTGCAGGCGGGTGTACGTTCAGCAATTTTATTTCCCTTGCAATCGAACATGCCGGTGATGCCTGCACCAGCTACCCAGCACTCGAAGCCAGGGTAGCGCGGGTCCACATCCAATGCCAGTCCCCTGCCCGGACCTTCACCATCTTCGCCCGCTTTCACCGAAGGTTTTTTCCAAAGCACCTCACCCGTTTTGGCATCGCGAAAGTTTGCACCGGCATCAGAAAAACGCTCCTGTATATCAAACACTTCCAAGCCGGGATGTGAAGGATCGAGATTGCTGACATGCAATGCATCGCCATGACCGAGCCCGGTTGAGTACAGCCCTTTGCCATCATCGTCAATGGTCATTGCACCAAAGACAATCTCATCTTTTCCATCGTCATCTACATCGGCAACACTTAAGTTGTGGTTGCCCTGCCCGCGATACTTGCGGTTACCCGGGTTCTCCGGGTCGTCACTATCAAACGTCCATTGGCGCGTAAGCTTTTTGTTGCTGAATTGATAGGCAGATAAAACAGAGCGTGTATAGTAGCCGCGGGTCATGATAAGGCTGGGCGTTTTACCATCGAGGTAAGCAACGGCAGCTAAAAAGCGATCCATGCGATTGCCATAACCATCGCCCCACATTTGCTTTAGCTCGTCTGTTGTGGGCACCAGCTTTTGATGGCGCGGTGGTGTAAAATTGATGGTAGATAATGCAGCGCCGGTCAGTCCATCAAACACGGTCAGGTACTCGGGTCCTGATAAGATATAGCCCCGTTCGTTGCGCCAGTCTTTGGTAGAGTCGCCAATCATTTTACCAGCGCCATCCCTGGTGCCATCGGCAGTCTTCATGGCTACTTCGGCTTTGCCATCACCATCCAGGTCGTACACCATAAACTGTGTATAGTGCGCACCTTCCCTTATGTTCTTACCAAGATTGATGGTCCATAACAATGTACCGTTTAGTTTGTATGCCTGGAAGATGGGCGGATCGGTTTCACCCGGCTGGCTGTTGTCGCGTCCCCTGCCTGCCTGGTGCAAAATAATTTCGTATTCACCATCGCCATCCACATCGCCCACGCTTGCATCGTTTGGCGAATAGCCAGCGGGTGTTTGTAACGCGATAGAAAAGTAGGGAAGGTTGCCGGGCTTTAAGGGCACCGATTTAGCACTACCTAACTCCCTGCCATTCACCACATCTTTTACTACGTAAGTAGTATTTGTATCGGCCACCGGGTGCTCATCGGTAAAGTTGGTGGCGGCGGTTATGGGGTCGGGGTTCAGCTTTGTCATAGCAAGGTTAGCCGATACCCGGTAAACATTGAAAGCGATATTTGCCGGATCAACCGCAAGCAAACGCCAGCTTATAAATACATTGCCCGAGGGATTGTGCACGGTTACCACCCCACGGTTGAGGTATTCCATTTGGCGCTGGGCATGCAATGCACAAGCCACCAGGATAAGCAACAAACCGAAGGAAAATTTTGATCGCATTTTTATTTTTATGTGTTGGTCGTTTGGAATGCTATTCGGCATCGTTGCGTCGCACACTTGTACTTTTATCCGGAAATTCGTCATTGCGACGAGGAGGTACGACGACGAAGCAACCTGCTTAAAGAATTTGAATATCCCTATTTCATACAGCGGATTGCTTCGTCGTTCCTCCTCGCAATGACGAGGATATGGCGGTAAAACCTACAACTTCACCCCACTTGAATTCTTTATACTAAGCACACTTTTATCGCTGGCATTGATCCGGAGTTTTTCCATGTTCCAGTTCTCACCAAAGTTTATTTCTCCCGCATTTGCCGCGTTCACTTCTACATTCGTAAAATTGAAATTCTGCAGTAACGATTTTTCATAGCCACTGGCATTCATCGCTTTTTTTGCATACTTCACTTTTACGTTTGAAACATAGATGTCTTTGAAATGCGGAATGCCCCTTTCTTCAGGCTCTACTTTGCGCAACATCGTTTTCCAATGTTCGGGAATGCTGTCGTACTTATAGCCCGCGGGCAGGGTGGAATAACTGTACGCCGGGTTCCAGTTCATGGTATATAGAAAGGCGTTGCCAACACTGTCCATCACCACGTTTCTAAAATGGATGTCCTCAATAACACCGCCCCTTGTTGTTGCCGATTTTATCTGGAAGCCATTGCCGGTGCCCATTGCCACTACATCGGTTGCCAGCACGTGGCGGATACCACCGGCAGTTTCGCTACCAAGTGTAAGCAGTCCGCCACCTTTGCGTGCAATGCATTTTCGTATCACCACGTATTCCGTTGGGCGGTTTACGCGAAGTCCATCCCAATCTCTCCCGGCTTTCAAACAAAAGTCATCATCATTACAATCTATATCGCAGTTCTCAATTAATACCCACGATGAAGAATCTACATCAATGCCATCCGTACTTGGTCCTTTTCCATCTTCGTTATTTTTTATGATCACGCCATCAACGGTTATGTATTTTGAATACAGCAACTGAACGGTCCAGAAACCGGCGTTGGAAAAAGTGAGTCCTTTCAGCGTTACATCTTCTGACGATTGTACCAGGAAAGTGCGAACCCGTTTGGCATCGTAATCCACTATCCAACGCAATCCTTTTGCTTCGTAATCCTTTCGCATTGCCCAGTATTTATCCCAGCAAAATTTACCCTGTGCATCTACTTTACCTTTACCGGTTACGGCTACGTTTTTTTGGTTGATGATGTTGATGAGGGCTGCGGGCCATTTCATTTCTATGCCGGCAATGCGTGTATCTATTTCAGGGTAGTCGGCAAAGCTGGTACTGCCGCGAAGCAATACGCCCTTATCAATTTTTAAATGAACATTGCTTTTTAAAAAAATGGAACCCATTAAATAAGCACCTGGTTTAAACGCTACGATGCCGCCGCCCCTTTTCGCACATTCATCTATTGCACGTTGAATAAAAGGGGTAGCAAGCGTTTTACCATCGTTTATCGCACCATAGGTGTTCACAAAAAAAACGGTTGTTTTTTTAGGCGATTTTCGTGCGCCCACTTTTTTTGTCCAACCAAGGTACGGGGCGCTGTACGCCTGCATTGCCAGTAATAAAATCAGTGAGATTACTGAACAACGAACCATGAATGATGTACTATGATTTTTCAAAATTTTGATTTTATTTTTCTAACCGTGTTGATAATTGCCAAGGCAGATTGTTTGGCAGGAACAGGTTTTTTGCCGCGACAGCTCGCGAACTTTCCCTACAAAATCCTTTATCACAACCTTGTAAACCTCGCATTAAATACCTGGTCTTTGTCTTCAACCTGCAGGTTATAATATCCTGGCTTCAACAATGGCAGCAAATGATTAACCATTGCATTGATGTTACTGATCGATCCTGATATTTGTTGAATAATCCGACCATCGATTCCTGTCAACTTCATTTTTAAATAGCTGTTACCGGTAGCCAGGGTTATCTTAATAAAAGAACCGACCGGGTTTGGATACACCTGTAACTGCCTGCCATTATTAAACCTGACCGTTTTAATTTCTGAATAAGCAAACCTGCCATCGTTATCAACCTGTTTGAGACGATAATAATTTAGTCCAGCCAGCGGCTTAATATCGGTGAAGGAATAAGCATTTACCGAAGCACTATTACCATGAGTGTTCACCTTACCAATGGAGTTAAAAGAAAGGCCGTCCACCGATTTTTCCACAGCGAAATAATCATTGTTTACTTCGTTGGTTACCGACCAATCAATCAATGCAACACTTCCTTTCTGCTTCGCTGTGAACGATAATATTTTTAACGGCAGCGCAGCGAAATCAACCATTGCAATATTTGGAACCGGCGGCGCTTCCATTTGATCGCCTAAATAAAACGAGGGGTGCGGAGGCTGGTTATAGGCCGTGTTTTGCCACGCCACGGCAAGCCTGTATTGCGGGTCGTGCATTAAAGTATAGAGGCGGGTTGAAGTAGGATTAATGGTTGTAAAAATGTTGAGAAAAAGATTGTCGTAGCTGCGCTGAACGATCTCTTCGCGCCAGTCGCCAAACAGATCAGCCGTTACAGCGGGGTTGGCCTTGGTACCATTGTTTGATTCAGAATTACCATTAGCCGGGAGATATAAAGTAAGCAACCGGTCCAAACTATTGGTATTATAATTCCATTTTTCCAGCTTGGTACCATCTAACAGTTCCCGCGAAAGATCGCCATCCCACCAAACCAAATGATTTACCGAGGGCCTTGCTGTACCGATTTGCACACCTTTGCAATTGTATAAACCACCAACGGAGCCCCAGCATTCGTATCCTTTATGGCGGGGATCCACATCGGCAGCAATACCTCTACCTACATCTGAATTATTTCCTGGTACACCCCATAGTGGTTGGCCTGTTTTCGCATCGCGAAATTCCAGACCATAAATTCCATACGCTGCAGGTTCTTCGTGGCATTGCCACACCTCCTGCCCAGGTCTGTCGGGGTCCATATCGCTCATATGTATAGCATCGCCATGACCCAAACCATTGGCATAATGCCCGGTGCCATCGCTTTTAATTGAGCTGGCGCCATTACACATTTCATCTTTGCCATCGCCATCAACATCGCCCGTTATCAACTGGTGATTACCCTGCCCGGCGTAGGCGCTGTTGCCCGGTGTATTGCTATCAAACGTCCAGCGATGGGTAAATTGACCATTGCGCCAGTCCCAGGCTACGCGGACAAGTCGGGTATAATAACCACGGCCCATTACAATGCTCGGATGAATGCCGTCCAGATACGATACGCAGGCAATAAACCTATCTACCCGGTTACCATAATTATCGCCCCAGCTTGAAACCGTGCCACGTGCAGGCAGGTAGTTTGTTGTTGCCATAGCCGCGCCGGTCATTCCATTGAAAACCGTTAAAAACTCAGGTCCGGATAATACATAGCCCGCTGTATTTCTATAATCTGCTGACGGGTTTCCAATAATAACACCTGTTGCATCGGTGGTGCCGTCGGCAGTTTTACAAGCCATTTCTGCTTTACCATCACTATCAAAGTCATACACCAGAAACTGGGTGTAATGTGCACCTGCCCGTATATTCCTGCCAAGATCGATGCGCCATAAACGTGTGCCATTCAGCTTGTATGCATCTATGTACACATTACCGGTATAGCCGCTTTGTGAGTTATCTTTTGAATTGGATGGATCCCATTTTAGAATGATCTCGTATTCGCCATCGCCATCCAGGTCGCCAACACTTGCATCGTTTGCATTATATGTGTAAGCTTCGCCAGAAGGCGTGATACCAGCCGGCGGGATCATAAGGGGTATCTGCATAAACTGCTTTGCCCAAACGGTTGCCGTTCCGGTTGGATAGTTGATCTGTTCAATGTTGTTGAGAACAGGAACTACTTTGTAAACATCGGTAGCGATAGCTCCACCATCGGTATAGTTTGTAGCACCGGTAATGGGGGCGGAATTTATTTTCACCGCTCCACGATAAATGTTGAACGCTAAATTTGAAGGTTCCGTACCAAGCAATCGCCAGCTTATAAACACATTGGTAGCACTGGTGCGAACTGCAACTACGCCACGATTTAACCGTTCCATTTTACGCTGCGCCAAAAGGTTTTGACCAATGCCTGAAACAATTGCCAGGCAAATTGCCAACATGATTTGTTTACCATAACGGACAGCAAGTTCAGATTTATCGGGATGCATAATAGTTACTTGTATTTCTGATAGATGGTTGCGGCGTGATAATATCGGTATAGGTTGCGAAACGTTGGGACGGGTTTATGTTGGGACAGTGTTCGCGTAGGGACAACGTTTTCGTAGGGACAGGTCGCGACCTGTCCCTACGAAAACGTTAATTTTTTCCCTGCGTTGTCAGTTTCCAATCATCGGTTCTAAACGGTGATGCAGGCAATCCCGCCCTGTTAAATAAATTGGGTTTGGGAACATTGCGCCATGCAAAACGAACTGCCACCGGCTTGCTTACTTCATCGCTCCAAACTTCAATATCATTTCCTTTAATGATGGCTTTTGCCGGTACAAATTTTTGATCGTCGCCGGCAATCGTAAACTCTCTTAACTCCGCTCCATCGTTTGCAACCAATCCACCTTTCGCAAAATCAAATTCTATCTCAATTTTATTACCTTCTATTTCCATCGACTTATACAACGGGCCAGAAACAATAATATCTTTTTTTCCATACTCATTACGTAATGCCCATAAGCTTAAGCGCTCGCCTACCAATTTTTTATTACGCGGATGAATGTCCAGCGAATCTCCATTATCTGTGGTTACCACCATACCTGTTTTTGCCACTGTGCGGTAGGCATACAATTGTGCATCCCGTATTTCAGCATTTTGACTGCGGTGGGGTGATATCTGTATAAAATAAAAAGGGAGTTTGTTATTATTGAAATCGCTGCGCCAGT
>JANPIA010000522.1:0-10067 GCA_031424735.1 Segetibacter sp. | reverse complement strand
CTGCGTATAAACTTAGTGAAATGCCTTACCTGGGTTGGCTGTACTATGTTGGCGTAACCGCAATCATTTATATGTTTTATTATGTGTATAAATCAATTCGAACTTTTTATCAGCAGCGAAGGGCGAAAACGATTTTTAAATACCTGTTATTGTTATTCTCCTCATTCATCATCACCATTACGTTGATGGCTGCATTTGGTATCTTCTCTTTTTACACTATTTAAATTGCATCATGTCATCGTTAGAAAAAAGCTTTTTAAACCTGGTCACTATAATGGATGAGTTACGTGAAAAATGTCCGTGGGACAAGAAGCAAACCATCGACACTTTACGACCACTCACTCTTGAAGAAACCTACGAACTTACAGACGCGATCACCGACCACAACTGGACACACATTAAAGAAGAACTCGGCGACCTGTTGCTGCACATTTTGTTTTATGCACGGATTGGTAAAGAGCAAAATCAATTTTCTTTGGAAGAAGTGATTGAAGGCATCAGCGAAAAACTTATTTCTCGACATCCCCATATATATGGCAACGTTACGGTAACCAATGCCGAAGATGTAAAGAAGAACTGGGAACAACTTAAAATGAAGGAAGGAAAAAAATCTGTTTTGAGTGGGGTGCCTCCATCGTTACCGGCAATAGTAAAGGCTACCCGTATACAGGATAAGGCGAGACAAGTGGGTTTTGAATGGGATAAAAAAGAGGATGTTTGGAAAAAGGTGGAAGAAGAAATGAATGAATTACACGAAGCGGTGCAAAGTAACGATACGGAGCATGTTGAGGAGGAGTTTGGCGATGTGCTTTTTAGCCTGGTGAACTATGCACGATTTTTGCACGTGGATGCCGAAGGTGTTTTAGAAAAAACGAACAAAAAATTTATTCAGCGTTTTACTTTAATGGAGGAGGAAGCTGTTAGGCAGCAAAGGAAGCTGGATGATATGTCGCTTGAAGAAATGGATGCTATCTGGAATGAGATAAAAAAACAAAGAAAGCCATCTTGATACCTACCCTGCAAAAAAGCATTTACAAACATGGTTACCTTATACTTACCGCTGCATGGCTGTACACCGCTTCATTTATCATTATAAATTATGCTTTATACAAATCATCGCCCGCAAAGGTGCAGGTGCTTTTTGAACATTATTTAGTTGAAAAGGAAAGGTTATTTACCGAGTTAACCCTGGATACTGCAGCCCTTCGTTCATTAATTTCCGACACATCTAAGCCACGCGAAGAACTTTTTGCACACAACCAACTGCTGAATTTTTATGTGTACACAAAAACTGACGGCAATCTTTTACTGAGTTTTTGGAATACCCATGTAGTAATTCCTCAACACGACGATCTTATAAAAAATGATGGAAAATATTTCTCCCGCTATGCAAACGGCGAATTTGAATTCATTAAAAAAACGCTGTACCTCGATAACAAACAAATCGCTGTTGCGGCCCTTATACCTATCCGCAACAATTACTTTTGGAACAACAAGTACCTGCGTACAGAATTTCCTGCACTAAAAGGTTTATCCGAACGCTACGATCTGGATACCACAAACACCGGTATTGTAATTAAGAATGAAGATGGTTTAGCATTGTTCAGGCTTAAAGAAAAGCCTAAGGGCCGAATGATGTATTCCGACTACGACTTCATTCCACTTTCATTACGCCTGGTGGCAGTTATCCTTTTTCTCGTTTTTCTAAATTTCATTTCGTTAGATGTTGTAAAAACAAGAGGATGGCTCAATGGCTTTAGTTTTTTGCTTACGGTAGTTATAGTGCTTCGTTTTTTAAGTTACCGGTATCATTTTCCTTTCAATTTTCATAGTCTCGAATTATTTGATGAGCTGATTTATGCATCCAACAGGCTGCATCCATCGTTGGGCGACCTGTTGATCAACACTATTCTCATGTTCTGGATCATCAATTTTTTGAAGTTGGTATCAATTCCGGCTATCAATGCAATGAAACCAGTACAACGCAAATTTGCCTTAATGGTAACCGGTTTATTATCGTTTATTTTATTAGCGGCCGCATTTGTAGCAGCCAACCTTGTCCGAAGCCTGATTGTCGACTCTAAAATTTCATTTGATGTATCAAACTTTTTCAGTCTTTCCATTTACACGCTTGTTAGCTTTATCATTCTTTGCTTCATTATTCTAACCTTTTTTTACCTGTCGCATGTGCTTTTATTACTGGCAAAAAAATGCGATGGCGTATCGCCGCTGGCAAAGTATATTTTTATAGCCGTAGCGGGTCTTGCCTATATTAGTTTAAATTTTTATAGTCCGGCGTTAACCAGTAATCTGCTCGTTCTTTTTTGGCTGTTGCTGTATCTTTTGTTGTTTGAATACCGGGAGGGCGATTTTCAAACGCCGCTTATGCGGTCGTCTTTTTTTCTTATATGGCTGATTATTTTTGCGGCAAGTGTTGCTTCGCTGATTATTTTTCAAAACCGCAATGTAGAGATTGAACAGCGAAAGCGTATTGCGGAAAAGCTCGCCCTTCAAACAGATCCCTCAGGCGAGAACCTTATGAATTTAGCCGTTACTTATTTCAATAATTCGTTTCTCTCAAACAACTTTTATCGCTTTAAATCCCAGATAAGTAACAAGGTTATTAAGGATAGTTTGATCAATGAGAATTTCTCCGGCTATCTTAATAAATACGATACACGAATCTATACATTCGACTCATCAGAAATTCCTTTGTTCAACGATGATGTAGCCAGTTATGAGGTCATAAAAAACATCATCAACAATGAAAGCAAAAAAACAAACATACCCAACCTTTATTATTACGAAAACGGGCTCGACCGTTTCAGTTATTTGTTTGAAAAAGAAATAAAAACGAACGACGGTGTAACTTTAGGCTACTTTTTTATAGTGGCAAAGCCAAAGCGTTATAAAACAGAGGCGTTGTATCCGGAACTGTTTAAACAGGTGAAAGACATTTCATCGGACCTCAACGTTAATTATGCCTACGCTGTTTATAGTAAGAACGCTATACTAACCAATTTTGGCGATCATAATTTTCCATCTGCACTTTCAAAGAAGGAGCAACCAGCGCTTGAATATGAAGTAAGAAAATATGGAGATAACAATGAGCTTTGGTACAATGCAGGCAACAGCAAAGTAGTGGTGATCATTCGTAAAGGAAGTTTGTTTTACGAGGCGATTACGTTGTTTGCCTACTTGTTCGGTACATTTTTATTTATTATCATCTTGTTTCACATAGGCAGCGTGTTGTTCAGGTCGCGTTTTCAATGGCGGGCAATTAAAGCCGCGTCAAAATTTAGCATCCGAAGCCAGGTTCAGTCCACTATTATTTTCATCAGCATTTTCTCATTTGTGGTAATTGGGGTGGCTACCATTTCTTTTTATATAGATCGGTTTAAAAAAACAAATAACGAACGGTTGCTGCGCGCCATTACCATGATGTCCAGTCAAATTCAAAGCGATCTGTCCGGTCATGCTTTGTTTGACGATGCGGTAAAGATTTACGAGCTTGGGGCTAACAGCCAGTTAGAAGAGACGATCGCCAATGTTTCTGAAATTCATGGGGTGGATGTGAATTTTTACGATGTAAATGGAGTGCTTCGCATTTCCACCCAACCCTATATTTACAACAAACACATTTTGAGTGAGATGATGGAGCCAAAGGCCTACTATCGTCTTCATTTTGCAAACGATATAAAATACATTCAAAACGAAAGCGTTGGTAAATTTGGCTACGTAAGCATTTATGTACCTATCAAAGACGATGCAGGGCAAACATATGCTTACCTCAACATTCCTTACCTCAACTCACAAAGCGAGCTGAACCAGGAGATCTCTAACTTTTTGGTTACACTCATCAATTTAAACGCATTCATTTTTGTTTTGGCAAGCGCAATCGCCTTACTGCTTACAAACCGCATCACAAGATCGTTCTCGCTAATTGGCGACAAGATGAAGGAAATAAACCTGGGCAAATACAATGAGGAAATAAGTTGGAAAAGTAACGATGAAATTGGAACGCTGGTGGTTGAATACAACAAGATGGTGAAGAAACTGGAGGAGAGCGCACAGGCCCTTGCAAAAAGTGAACGCGAGGGAGCATGGCGAGAAATGGCGAGGCAGGTAGCGCACGAAATAAAGAACCCCCTGACACCCATGAAGCTGAGCATTCAATACCTGCAACGTGCTATTAAAGAGAAAAAACCGGGTGTGCAGGAATTGGCGCAAAAAGTTTCGGCAACGTTGGTTGAACAAATTGATCAGCTTGCAAAGATAGCTTCGGATTTTTCGCAGTTTGCCAATATTGGCAATGCAAAAAATGAAGTTTTTGATGTGGGTGACGTAATCACCTCGCTGGTTGACCTGCACAGCACCAACGAAACCATTGAACTAACCTGGAATAAAAATAAACATGCCGCCCTGGTAATGGCCGACAGACTTCAGGTGAACCGGTTGTTTACCAACTTGCTGCAAAATGCCGTGGAAGCCTGCGACGGTAACGAAAAACCGTGCATAACTATTAAAGAAGAAGTAAGTGACGACGATGTTACTTTAAGCATTCATGATATGGGCGGCGGAATTCCCCCCGAAATGGAAAAGAGAATATTTACGCCAAACTTTACTACCAAGTCTTCCGGTACCGGTTTGGGTCTTGCCATTTGCAAAGGCATTGTGGAGAAAGCCAATGGAAAAATCTGGTTTATCACCTCTCCCGGTGAGGGCACTACCTTTTTTGTAAAATTACCTATAGCAAAAAGTCCGGGGATCATTGCCTAAACTGCACCTCTAAACAGGGAGAAATTATTTTCTTTATTGGGACGCAAAATAATATCAACAGTTGTGTATAATTAGTACCAAAAGAGGCGTTGAATTGAGCAACAAAAACTTCATATTTATAGTCTTATTTATTAAGTAGGATTTTTAAAAATGAAGCTGATTTTTAGTTGTAAACAATCATAAGATGAACAGTTTTTACACCACTGCTACGGTACCAGGTAATTCCGAAAACAATGTTTTTTCGGAAGAGTTTATTTCGGCATCTGTTATAAAATTTTTGAAAGGCAACGGTTACAAAGTTCACAAGGAAAAAGGAGTAAACCATAGTGGTAAAGCAGACAAAGTGATCACCGCCTCAACTTTTTTTAAGAAGGAGATAATTGAAATTAAGGGTCAGGAAATTGCCTATGGAATATCTGCTTCAGGCTCCAAAGCAAACAATACAACAATCGCGCAGCCAAAGTTCACGTTTACAGAAGCAATCCTTAATTCGCTTATTAACCTAGGTAATTTTTACAGGGATGAAAATGTGATTGTATCAATGGCGATCCCAAATATTTCACGCTACAAAGCCATAATAGAAAGGGTGCACGATTACTTTACCCTAAACGACTTATACTTTAAGATCTACCTTGTAAATGAAAATGGCGAGGTGGAAGTTTTTAATTTAAATGAGCATTATTCAAATGCCTAAAGCCTTTGATACCACCACAGGTTGTTAGTTGATCAGTACCGGTTATTATTAAACCTGCCGCGGTTTTGGTTAAAATTATTATTACGGGGCTGTTCCTCTGCTTCTTTTACAGCCATCTTTTTTCCCTGCCGAAGTCCGGCGCCATCCAATGTTTCGATGGTTTCTTTTGCTTCGGTTGCATTGGGCATTTCAACAAATCCAAATCCTTTGCTTTTACCAGTCGCTCTGTCAATAACCAATTTAGCAGATTTTACTTCGCCATACAACTCAAACATTTCTTTTAAATCTGTATCGTCAAAATCGTTTGGCAGACCTGCAACAAAAAGCTTCATATTGTTAGTTTGCTATAAAATTACGATTCATCTCACAACTAATGCTCAACAAATAACAATTTAAAATAATTATAATTTCAGTGGTGTTTGGATTTAAATTGTGAGAATTATCAGAAGTTAACCGGTCAATTTCTTTAAAATGCGAGTTACTTGCCTTGCCTGTTTTTATGTTGTTATTTTTATTTTCTCCCTTTCCAGGGTGGTTAATGCCCAACAAAAAAGAGAAAGTGTAACGATCGTTTATCCTGAATCGTCTCATGCGCGAATAATTTTTGGAGCCGAAAAAATTTCAAAAGCGCTTGTTGAAGCGGGATATAAAGTGCAGAAGATTTATCCGCGTGATATTGCTTCAGCAACCAAGCCATTGATAATTGTAGGAACTCTTGGAGACAAATTATTAAGAAGTCTGCAACCGATGGGCAACGGCACCTTTCCAGGCAAGGAAGGATTTGAAATTAGATCAAACCAAGGCAGAATTATTATTACCGGTTTCGATAACTCCGGCGCATTATATGGATGTATAGAACTGGTTGAAAAAATAAAATCAGCAAAGCGGTTACCAACAAACATTTTGTTTACCGATAAACCAGAAATGGTTTTACGCGGTTCCTGCATTGGTGTGCAAAAGCCAACTTATTTGCCCGGTCGCGGTGTATATGAGTATCCTTACACTCCCGAAACTTTTCCGTGGTTATACGATAAAACGCTATGGCTTCGATATCTTGATTCGATGGTGGAGAACAGGATGAATTCACTGTACCTGTGGAATGGGCATCCCTTTTCTTCATTGGTAAAATTGGAAGATTATCCCTACGCGCTGGAAGTGGATGAAGCAACCTTTAAAAAGAATGAAGAGATGTTCAGCTTCCTCACCACTGAGGCAGACAAGCGGGGCATTTGGGTGATCCAGATGTTTTATAATATTATCATCCCCAAACCATTTGCTGAAAAACATAATCTTAAAACACAGGATCGAAATCGTCCCATCATTCCTTTAATAGCCGACTATACCCGCAAGTCGATTGCAGCTTTTGTAGAGAAATACCCGAACGTTGGTTTAATGGTTGCATTGGGCGAAGCAATGGAAGGTGTGGGGCAGGACGATGTTGACTGGTTCACCAAAACCATCATTCCCGGTGTAAAAGATGGCTTGAAAGCACTGGGTAAAACCGAAGAACCACCCATCGTACTTCGTGCACATGATACCGATGCGCCTTCAGTAATGAAGGAAGCACTACCTCTTTATAAAAACCTGTACACCGAAGCGAAGTATAATGGTGAAGCACTTACCACTTACACTCCCCGCGGACCCTGGGCAGAACTGCATCGCAGCCTTGCACAAATAGGAACAGTACAAATTGAGAACGTACATATACTCGCCAACCTGGAGCCTTTTCGTTATGGCTCGGCGGACTTTATCCAGAAGTGTGTGCAGGCAATGCACGATGTGCATAAAGGAAATGGACTGCATCTTTACCCTGAATCATCCTACTGGGATTGGCCCTATTCAGCCGATAATGCCAAACCCCGGTTGCTACAAATAGACCGCGACTGGATATGGTACAAAGCTTGGAGCCGTTATGCATGGAACTGCCGGCGCGATCGTAAAAATGAAGTGGATTACTGGAGCAAAATTATCGGTGGTAAATATGGAACCAACGCTGCAAACGGATCTCACATTTTAGCAGCCTACGAGCAAACCGGTGAAATAGCCCCCAAACTGTTGCGCCGTTTTGGTATTACCGATGGTAACCGCCAAACACTAACCCTTGGCGAATTGATGACGCAACTGATCAACCCGTATCGCTACGGGCTATTCACTTTGTTGTATAACTCTGAAGGACCGGAAGGTGAAATGTTAACCGAGTATGCAGAAAAGGAATGGAAGAAAGAAAAGCATGTTGGTGAAACGCCCATTCAAATAATTAATGAAGTGAAAGCGCATGGCAAAAAATCGATTGAGGCAATTGAAAAATCCAGCCCATTTATAAAAAGTAACCGTGATGAATTTGCAAGGATAAAAAACGACATGTACATCTACAACGCCCTTGCCAATAATTATGCTGACAAAGCCGAAACTGCGTTATGGGTTCTGCGGTATAAATATTCAAATGATCTGGCAGATTTGCATAAAGCACTTCCTCATTTACAGAGAAGCTTTACGGCTTTTAAACAACTGGCTAACCTTACAAAAAACACCTATCTCTATGCCAACAGTATGCAAACCCAGCAGCGAAAAATTCCGGTGGGTGGCGATGATGGAAAGATGAAAACATGGGTGGAACTTCTAACCGTTTATGAGCAGGAATTGGCAAACTTCAAGCGAAACATTGATTCTCTGAAAACGCCGGTAAAAACATCCGAACCAAAAAAAGTTTACTTGCAAAATGCAGCAGTAACGGCTGTTTCAGTTTCCCCTCTTTACCAGGGCGCGGACCATTTATCTGCTCCGCCAAAAAGCAGGGGTAATGAGTTGGAATATTACAGCGTACGCACAGGTAGTAGTCCATTTACCGATACCGCCACGTATATAAAAGATTATGCTGAAGAGCTTCAAAACCTCCTCGGACTTAAAATGTCCAAGGCAATACAATTGGCGCAGGGAACTGAAATAAAGTTTACCAATGCAAAACCTGTAAAGGTGCTGGTAGGATTTTTTAACCTGAAAAATCCTTTACTATTTTTACCAGCGCCACAGTTAGAAATTGATGCATCGGCAAACGATTACGGGCAGGCAGAACAAAAAATAACGAACGCAATGCTGATCTCCGGGATGCCGCCTGTTAATGTACATACCTATTCGTTTAAAGGAGGAACGAACACGTTGAAGTTAGGAAAGGGAGCCTGCCTTATTCTGGGTTTTGTTGATGAGGATCAAAACATTCGTCCCCACGATGCAGGCTTAATACCCGGTGGCGTAAAGAAGGAATTGGATTGGTTATTTGAGTAGGATGTAAATCGAATGCCGGTGTAACCAGCATTAGTATTTTATAGCATCATCCTTGCGTCGCACACTTATGCAGGTATAACGTTATTCGTCATTGCGAGGACAACGAAGGAGGACGAAGCAATCCGCTGAATACTTCAGACCTGTTGAAAATTATAAAGCAGATTGCTTCGTCCCTCGTAATGACGGGAAGAATAAAGCGAATAACAAATTAGAAGTAGAATTATGTTTTACAGAACTAAAATTTCCTGGTGGCTTACAGTTGTTTTCATGTTTTGTGCAATATCAAATTGTGAAGCGCAGGCAGCAAAACCAAATGCAATCTCCAACCAAAAGCTAATAAAGTATGTAACCTATTTCAACGCCATCGATACCGAAACGGTAAAAAACTACATAACCAACGACAAGGCGATTGACTGGCTGGCTAAAAATGTTCCATTATTTGAATGCCCGGATACCACCATAGAAAAAATTTATTACTACCGCTGGTGGTCGTTTCGCAAACACCTGAAACAAACGCCCGATGGTTTTGTTTTCACAGAGTTTATAACTCCCATGAATCATGGTGGCAAGTACAACACCATCAGCAGCGCATTAGGTCATCACATTTACGAAGGCAGGTGGCTGCGCGATCAAAAGTATATCAACGATTATGTTTCCTTTTGGCTAAACGTTGATAAGCTTACACCAAAGCCGCACCTGCATGCATTTAGCAGTTGGCTGCAAAATGCCGTGTACAATCGTTACCTCGTTAATCTTGATAAATCATTTATCCAAAATAATATACAGGAACTGGATGCCGACTACCGCCTATGGGAAACGGAGAAGCAGCTACCAAACGGCAAGTTTTGGCAGTTTGATGTAAAGGACGCCATGGAAGAATCGATCAGCGGTGGAAGAAAGGAAAAGAACGTTCGGCCAACCATTAACAGTTATATGTATGGCAATGCTGTAGCGCTGGTAAACATGGCTAAGCTTCTTAAAAACGATACACTTCAAAACATCTATTCGCAAAAAGCAATTGCTTTAAAAAACATTGTACAGGATTATTTATGGAACGATACTGCAACTTTTTTTGAAGTAAGAAAAGAGAATGGGTCTTTTGCAAATGCGAGAGAAGCCATTGGATTTATCCCCTTGTACTTTAACCTGCCTGATGATAAATTGAAGTATGCAAAACAGTGGAACCAGTTAACCGATGAAAAAGGTTTTCGTGCAACATGGGGAATAACCACAGCCGAAAGAAGGCATCCGGGGTTTAGAACCCATGGCTCCGGCCATGGCTGCGAATGGGATGGTGCCGTATGGCCTTTCG
>JANPIA010000521.1:0-8552 GCA_031424735.1 Segetibacter sp. | reverse complement strand
TGTCCGGTTTGCACCCCCGCCTTTTGTACGCCTGCACTAGTGGCTGGCCCATTTGGGATTAAAGCAACGGAAATAATTCCCGAAATCACATTGATACCAAAGATTCCCGCGATACCAATGGCGGGACTACCATCTTTTAGTGTTCCCAATTTAGCGTTTAGCGATGTCGCAAATTCATTAACAAACGAAAACGAATTTGTCCGCTTTGTCGACAAAGATGACAGAATGCTGGGAACCATTCGTGCTCAATCCATCAACGATTTTAGCGCTGATTACCTTGATGGCGTATATTTTGTTAATCTCATGGCTTCCTTAGTAGGGATAGATGTAGTTAGTGGTTTGGCAAATGCAGTTTCACAATTCACTAACCTGGCGGATGCTTATAATAAAATTGGTGTTGAGTACAGTTCTGGTCATGGTGACTACGCTGAATGGCTTGAGCGTATTAACCCCAATGAAATAATTACAGCAGGTGATGTAGTTGCGGTAAAAGGAGGAAAGATAACCCGGGACCTAACCAATGCTGAACAGGTAATGGCTATATCGTACCAACCTATTGTTCTAGGTAACACACCTTCCGAAGGAATGGATCATACGGGTAATAAAGTAGCTTTTATGGGGCAGGTTCCGGTAAAGGTTATGGGACCAGTTGCTGCTGGCGACTACATTGTAGCTTCAGGAAAAATCAAAGGTTATGCTGTGGGTATTAAGCCGGGCAATCTGAGCCTTAAAAACTATCACCTGATTATTGGACGCGCATGGCAAACCAATCTACACAACGGTCCAAAAATGATAAATACTTTGGTTAGCAATCAGAATAAAGGGATATTGGAAATTCTTTCAAAAAACAAAAAACAGGTTGATAATATCGATACCCGTTTACAGCACCTGGAACAGAAAACGAACCTATACCTTAACAGCTTATGGATCAAAAATCACCAAAAGCTTAAAGTAAAAAACAATTAAATGAAATCACTTTTATTAATCATAATGCTTGGCATTACTTGCCCATATGCATTTTCTCAGGATTCAACATTGGTTGATAATGTTTCTTTAAAAGACGAGGCGTACTGGAAAAACTGGATATCGGACCTTTACGAAGTTGGTGTTGAACAAACCAAAGACTCTCTTAAAATAAGTTCGGATGTAAAAAAAATTATGCTGGATTCTAACTACAGAAAATTTATTTATCCAGCTAAATACACCCTTCCAGTGGTTAGCGAATTGATGAAGCAAATGGAAATAAAAAAGGCTATCTGGTACCTCATAAATATGTATGCACAGGATAAAAATACAAAAAGCCTTGTGTTGCAAATAATAGTTCCCTTCGAACAAGGCATGGAAATAGATAAGGTTTTGATAAGTACATTCTATACATATGCAATGACCGATCCGCAGGTTGCTAAAATTAATAAAGGCAAAGTAGAAATTAGCCGACCAGATTTATTAGAAAAAAAGTTTAATGCAATGAAAGAGTTAGCAGCAGCTGTAGTGGCTCAGCGTAAAGGTTTAAACACCAAAGCACACAATGTGGTTGGTAGTAAACGAACTGAAGAGATAAAAAACTTAGGCAAAGGCAATGTGAAAAAAATAAATATCATCCAAAAGTAAAAGAAGGGATGTGCACCAAATATTTGTGGGTGAAATTCCCTTCAATACATTTTTTGATGGGTTGTTTCAACTATGGGCTTCCTCACCAACATGCAACCTAACTTCATACTCCTTCATATTCCTAAAATCACCCTGTGCTTCAATCTTACCTTCTTGAACAAGTAAACGTAAACGCCACAATAAGTAAGCATCACCCGTTGTCTCCTTTGACTTACTAAAAAACTGGCTGAGCACCTTGTGCGATTTCTGCCAATCTTTCGTAACATATTTAAACAACTCACTATCGTAATAATCGTACCCTTTTTGTACCAGCTTTTTACCGCCTTCCAACAACCGAACCCCGGCTTCCTCACTACCTAATTTTGCCCACTCGTCCGGATCAATTTCAAACTCGGATAGTGTAATGGGGCGTGCAAGCTTTTTGGCCTTTATAAATTCCTTTGGCTGAATTTGGAAAAGATTAGTGGGGTAAAAAATATTTCCTTTTTCATTTATAAAAGGAAGGTTGTTCAAATACAAAATAAAGATGCGCCCCTGGAAATCTTTCAGCTGGCTCATCAGCCAGTAGTAACCACTAACATCATGTTTGTTCTGGGCAGCCCATATCCAAACAGTTTCATTAGGGTCACCGGCTAATTTTTCTTTTAACGTCGCTACGTCCTCGTTATCGTGAACATGTCCATCATCCGCTATGCCGTTGTAATGCCCGCCTTGCAATATTTCCCGCCACCAGTTTAGGCGGTTTTCTTTTCCTTCATCTGTATAAATATCGTTGATGGGACCAACGGCATAATCATCCTGTATCTCTAAAATTTCACCCTCCATTGTGGCGTCCAGTTCAAAGCTTTTTTTGAGCGGCAATACGTTCGCGTGTTCAAATACAATGTGTATCATGCAAAATGTCTGAAATGATTTTTAAATAAGCTTCCTCTGATAATTACAACACCTTAGGCTTCCGCCCCCACCCCTTCCTCCACCAAATCCAACTCCACTTTCAAATTATCTATTATAAACTCCTGCCGCTGCATGGTGTTCTTTCCCATGTAGTATTCCAACAATTGCTGAATATGGGTTTCGGGCAACAACATTACAGGCTGCAATTTTATATCGTCCGCTATAAACTTTCCAAACTCCTCCGGGCTAATTTCACCCAGCCCTTTAAAGCGTGTTATTTCCGGTTTGTTTCCTATTTTTTTTATAGCTGCCTGCTTCTCTTTTTCATCGTAACAATAAATGGTTTGCTTCTTATCCCTCACCCTGAATAAGGGCGTTTCTAAAATGTACACATGCCCGTTCTTCACCAGGTCAGGAAAGAACTGCAGAAAAAAAGTAAGCATCAGCAAGCGAATATGCATACCGTCCACATCCGCATCAGTAGCTATTACAATATTGTTATAACGTAGTCCTTCCAACCCATCTTCAATATTTAGAGCATGTTGCAGCAGGTTAAACTCTTCATTTTCGTACACCACTTTTTTGGTAAGACCGAAACAATTTAATGGCTTACCGCGTAAACTAAAAACAGCCTGTGTTTCTACCTGCCTGCTCTTGGTTATGGAGCCACTTGCACTGTCACCTTCCGTTATAAACACTGTACTCTGGTTTCTCTTCTCAATAATCTCCTCTTTATTTTTGCCCTCTGCCTCATCGTTATAATGAAACTTACAATCGCGCAATTTTTTATTGTGAAGATTTGCCTTTTTTGCCCGCTCGTTAGCAAGCTTTTTTATACCGGCCAATTCTTTGCGTTCCCGTTCGCTTTGTTCTATACGCCTTCGCATAGCGTCGGCAGTTGTAGGATTTTTATGAAGATAATTATCCAGTTCCTTGCTCAAAAAGTCAACCATAAAGTTCCGCATGGTTGGTCCACCATCAAACACTGTTAACGAACCCAATTTGGTTTTGGTCTGGCTCTCAAAAACCGGCTCCTGCACCCGAACGCTTACCGCGGCACAAATACTTCCCCTAATATCGGCTGCCTCATAATCCTTCTTATAAAAATCGCGTATCACTTTTACAAATGCCTCCCTGAATGCCTGCTGGTGGGTGCCGCCCTGTGTAGTGTACTGACCGTTTACAAACGAAAAAATATCCTCGCCATAATCGTTGTTATGTGTTAGCGCAACTTCAATATCCTCCCCCTTAATGTGGATGATAGGGTAACGTATCTCATCGGCATTGGTGCGGCGCTGCAATAAATCGAGCAGCCCGTTTTTGCTCACATATCGCTTGCCATTAAAATTTATAACCAATCCTGCATTCAAATAACAATAGTTCCAAAGCTGGTTATCAAGGTACTCATGTATGTAATGAAAATTCCTGAACACGGTATCGTCCGGTATAAAGGTTACCAGCGTTCCGTTAGGTTCCGTGGTTTTATCTTCCTTATATTCTTTTACCAATATGCCCTTTTCAAACTCGGCGGTCTTCTGCCGTCCTTCTCTAAAAGCAGTTACTTTAAAATAATTGCTTAATGCATTCACTGCCTTGGTACCCACTCCATTTAGTCCCACACTTTTTTGAAATGCTTTGCTGTCGTACTTAGCGCCGGTATTTATTTTACTTACCACATCAACCACCTTACCCAGCGGAATACCGCGTCCAAAGTCGCGGATGGTTACAGTTTTATCTTCAATGGTCAATTCCACATTCTTACCATAACCCATGGTGTGTTCGTCAATGCAATTGTCCATCACCTCCTTCATCAGTACATAAATACCATCGTCGGGGCTGCTGCCATCGCCCAACTTGCCTATGTACATGCCTGGGCGCAGCCGTATGTGTTCACGCCAGTCTAAACTTTTTATGCTTTCCTCGTTATAATCAAACAGATCGTTTTTTTCAGCCATTGGTTTTCTAAAGATTGGTTATCGGTAATTTTCGTTTGTAGATGTTGCCCTGTTAAAATATTTTTTTGGTTGCAGGCATTTGTTCTTTTTTGTTTCATCGTTGCCACGCTCGTTTTAAAGGCAGTTTTTCATGGCGGCAAGCCAGGCTGCTTTCGTATTTTCCGCTAATCATTATCACCGCCGGCAGTTACTATCGAACCTTCGCAATAAATCCATACAAACATTTAGCACCCGCAAATATATAGGCTCGCATAGGTTACGGCAGTTTTCTTTTAAACAAAATGAAATCAATTGTGGATAAAACGCCCTGGAAATGAAGTTGATTAAAAACAAAGAATGTTATTCTGTATTAATACAAAGGGTGTTATAAACTTTCAAACACCTGCTTACTTTTTCGTTGGCGCAGGGTGATTTATTTTCGTGCCTGCCAATTGCTTATTCAAATAAGTTACAGTTGCACAACGTTAACTATTCTTGCCGGAAACAGCAGTCTGCTTAAGGCACAAATAAAAAACTATGAGTAAAAATATAATTGCCCTCCTGCTTCTAAGCTTCTTATTACAATTTGGTTATTCGCAAAATCGTGGAGTACAAATCATCACATCCGGAGTTAACACCAGCATCCGCGGAATGAGCATGCCATTTGATAATATTATTTGGGTAAGCGGAAGTAATGGAACCGTTGGCAAATCGGTAGATGCCGGTGCTACCTGGCGCTGGATGACGGTACCCGGTTATGAAAAAAGGGACTTCCGGGATATTGAAGCTTTCGACAGCAGCACTGCTATTATAATGGCTGTAGATAATCCCGCCTATATTTTAAAAACATCTGACGGCGGCAAAACATGGCGAAAAACTTTTGAGAAAAAGGAAGACGGAATGTTTTTAGACGCCATGGATTTCAGAAACCCGCAAGAGGGGATTTGTATTGGCGACCCGCTGGTGGTTGGTGCTGCCGGTAGAAAATTTTTCTACATCCTTCGCACGGTAAACGGTGGCGAATCGTGGCAACAAACGCCCATGTATAATATGCCCCCGGCTAACGATGAAGAAGCCATTTTTTCTGCCAGCGGCACCAATGTAGTGTTCCTGGATCATCCTGATTTTGATTATGCATTCGTGACGGGGGGAAAAATTTCAAACCTGTATATGGTGGGTAACCTGGGTAAGCCCAATAAAGTAGTAAACATTCCCATTAACCAGGGTATTGCCAGCACGGGAACATTTTCAGTAGCAACTGATAGCCAAAAAAAATTCTACTGTATCGGCGGCGATTATAAAGAACCTTACAACCAATACGATAATTACTATTTCACAACAGACGCGGGCAAAAAGTGGGGCTCGCCTGCATTTGCACCACCATTTGGATATCGAAGTTGTATCCGTATAATTGATGGAAAAAAAATGGTTTGCTGTGGTCCCAATGGAGTTGATTATACTAAAGATGGAGGCAACGATTGGCTGAGTATCACGAAAGAAGGTTTTAATGTTTGTGTAGTGGGTAAAAACAGCAAAGCTGTATTTCTTGCCGGCGAAAAAGGAAAAATCGGGCGACTGGTTTATTGAGAAGAGAAGTTGTAATTGGGCCAATTCATATAGCTTTCAGCCTTGATATTTCTGATGCTTCGGTTGCCTTGATAACAAATCGTTGACCATCAAAAGGTTTAAACACCTAAACTTGCAAGTACAAAATTCTTAATGGAAAAACCTCTTCTCAACGAATTAAAGCGCCTAAAAGCCCTTGCCGATACAGGTATACTCTATGCAACCAACGACTACGATAAGGAACGTTACCATGAGTTACTTGAAATGAGCCTTCGCCTGATGAGCACAACAAGTAACCATTCGTTAGACGAGTTAAAAAGCATTTTTCCACTGGAGAAAGATTACCCCACAGCCAAGGTTGATATCCGCGGGCTATTGCTTTCTCCGGATAAAAAAATATTGCTGGTAAAGGAAAGCCTCGACGGCAAATGGTCGTTACCAGGTGGTTGGGCCGATGTGGGACATTCACCCAAAGAAGTGATTGAGAAAGAATTTAAAGAAGAAACCGGGCTGGAGGTTACCGCAGAAAAGTTGCTCGCCGTTTTTGATAAACGGATGCACCCCCACCCTCCGCAACCATACTATGTTTATAAAATGGTGTTTTATTGCGTAGGCGTTACCACCGAAGTATCTAAAGGTTTTGACGTGTTGGACGTAAAATATTTTAGTATAGAAGAACTGCCGGAACTTTCGGAAGACAGGATATTAAAGAGCCAAATAGAACTTGTTTATGGCAAAGTTATCACGAGCGATTTTGAAACATATGTAGATTGATCCGTCAAACCACTCTCTATTAATTTCTTCATTAAATTCGAACCAAAATATTTTTTATGGACAATAAGTTTGTAATGCAGCTCATGCAGATAGGGATAGTATCGTATAAAGAACAGGAAACGTTGTTCCAAATTGCAAAACGTTGTGCTGGCACAACCGGTATGGCTTCAGCAGGTGCAGGCGCATTAATAGGGCTAAAGGCTGGCAGCGTTGTTGTGCCGGGTGTGGGTACTGTTGCCGGACCGATTGCCGGCGCATTAGGTGGCATGATAGCTGGAACTTTATCGTGCACTATGTTAAACGCGGGTTTAAAAGAGCAGCTTAAAAAACTTGCCAGGGGTGAATAAGTTCCGCAGCACTCATAATGGTTTAGTTACCTGTGTTGCGAAAACCTGCTAAGGCCAATGCGATTAGTTTACACTTCAAGTAATACTCAATTTATGTCTGAAATTAAAATACTCGCACTCAGCAGTTCCAGGGTCGGCAACTCAGCATACCTTGAAAATGCCGTTCCTTTTATCAGCAACATACTCGGCGGCAAGGCACTGAACATCGCTTTCCTACCATTTGCTTCGGTGGAGAATGATTACCATACTTATGCAAACATGGTGAAGGAAGGATTGAAAAGTTTACCTCACCTTATCAACCTGGCAGAACCTTTAAATGCAAAAAAGGTTGTTGAAGATTGTGATGCGGTAATGGTTGGTGGTGGTAATACTTTTAAATTATTGCACGACATTTATGCACATGGTTTATTCAACCTCATCGTCCAAAAAATAAATACAGGCACACCTTACATTGGCTGGAGCGCCGGTGCCAATATTTCGGGGTTATCCATTAGCACCACCAACGATATGCCCATTATACAACCGCAAAGCTTTAAAGCATTTGGCTTTCTTCCATTTCAACTTAATCCACATTATCTGAACCTTGTTGCAGAAGGCTACAATGGTGAAACCCGCGACCAGCGACTAACAGAATTTTTAAAACTCAACCCAACCATACCCGTTATTGGCCTGCCCGAAGGAACAGCTTTGCAATCAATGGATCGCAGGCTTTCATTTATGGGAATAGCGCCAGGCGTTTTATTTACATCGGATGCCTCTCTTAATATCAACAAAAGCGAAATAGATTCGAATACAGACCTTGCGTTTTTATTGTAACAAACGATGGGTGTTGATTTACTGAATGATCAATTGTCGCAACAAAACCAGGAATAACAACCGACTATCTTATTTATAAATAGCAACCTCATTAGTTCCATCGCTGCTGCGGATGCCGCGGTACATGCCCGCGCTATTGAAAACAAGAGCTGCATTTCCATTCGCATCTACCGCTATCAATCCCCCTTCACCCTCCATTTCAACCAGTGTTTTCATAACCACTTGTTCGCAAGCTTGCAGCACGCTAAGGTGTTTATGTTCCATTAAAGCGCTTACACTGTGGGCAGCAACGGCCCGAATAAAAACCTCTCCGTGACCGGTGCAACTTATAGCGCAGGTTTTATTGTTTGCATATGTTCCAGAACCTATCATAGGGCTATCGCCAATTCGTCCATACTTCTTGTTGGTCATGCCGCCTGTGCTGGTGGCGGCAGCAATATTTCCATTGCTATCGCAGGCAACTGCGCCAATGGTGCCAAACTTTTTATCACGAAAAAGTTCTTCAATTCCCTGGTGTGTATGGTCTAACGAATAATTATCTGAGTCGCGAATCGCCTTCCACTGGTCGTACCTGAATTGCGAAAAGAAATATTCATCCGGCTCCAGTTTT
>JANPIA010000520.1:0-3430 GCA_031424735.1 Segetibacter sp. | reverse complement strand
AACAGAAAACAACCACTTAATCAGCATGACAGAAAACGGCGATCCGTATGAAAATGCATTAGCAGAAAGAATGAACCGCACCCTCAAAGAAGAGTTTGGTCTAGGAAGGCGGCTGCCCTCAAAGCAGCAAGCCTTCCGGTTAACTGAGGAAGCCGTTCAGCTATACAATAACCAAAGGCCACACCTGGCACTAGAAATGAAAACACCCAACGCAGTACATTTACAAAAAAACCGACCACCAGAGGCAGTCGGTTCTAATTAAAAACTTGTCAACTTATTTTAGGACTATTCAGATTTATTATTGAACTACCAGTTTTTGTTTATACTCACTACCCTTAGTTCCCGAAACGATTAATTGATAGGTGCCTGGCTTAATGGTTGCGGTATTTAATTCAATCTTAACATTAGAACTACCCCCGGGGTGGTTAATAATCTTTTCCATTAAACGCTGACCAACTATAGTGTAGAGCTTAATAGTAAAAGTTTCCGCTCCTAAGTTGTCAAACAGCAAACCAAGATATCCGTTCTTTACAGGGTTAGGGTAAACGGTAACATTCACCGCATTGCTATTGTTTTTCACACTAACAATCTGGCTATATTTTATTGTTCCGTTATTGCTAACTATTTTCAAACGATAATAATTAATACCAGCTCCTGGTTTAGTGTGCAGGAAATTGTATGTATTAGCCGCTGCAGAATTGCGTGCATTTACAAAACCGATGCTAGCGAACCTTGTACCATCCGCACTGTATTCAACATCGTATTTAAGCAAATCAACTTCTGAAACGGTGTTCCAACTCACCGTAATATTGTTTCCCTGCTTATTAGCCTGAATACTTACGAGGTAAAGTGGTAAAGGATTGCTTCCAGAATTGATAGTAAAATTGCTGTTAGAAATATCAAAGAAAATATTATTGCTCGCCTGAACCTTTATTCGTGCAGAGGTAGTGGTGGTGGCAAGAAAAGGTAATGTTACAGATTGGCTGCCATCGTTTGGTGTAGCGGTAACAAGCGTTGTTGGAAAGGTGAGACCGCCATCGGTTGATAATAATATATCAACATTGGGTGCGCTAACAGGTGCCGCAGTGGTATTGGCAACATCCCACGTTATGGTTTGTGTTGAACCTGAGGCATAGGTGCCGGCAAGGTTGGTTGTTTCCAGAAATGGACCTGAATTGGCGTCTATAGTTACGCTCATTTCATTATAGGTTACCCCGTCCTGGTTGTCGCGTACGGTGAATCTGTGTGTGGTAACAATGGCTATAGAAGGTAACTTATCGCCTTTTGCATAATTCGATCCATCTAAGATGGCAGACAGCCGGGGAAACGTTCTTGTTGATGATGCAACGGGTGAATAACTCCTAAAAAAAGGTGGGCGGGCCGTATTTGCCAAAGTTGTTGTGCCAGGTACTACGGTACCAATATTGGTTCCTTCCCACGAATAGCTTAGCACATTGCTTGTATTAGCATCTGTTGCTGTTCCGGTTAACGAAAAGGGTGTAGATTTTGGAATTGTTTTATCGGTTGTGTTTGTAACAATTACCGGCACAATATTACCGGTAACGGTACTTGAAAAGCAACTAAGTGTAGCCACGTAATCGGCAGCCTGCTTATAGTTCACCGTGTGAAAATTCAAAATAGGCTGATAGGGTGCTTCATAGTCATCGTTACCGCTTCCGCTGCTGCATGTGAAGCCATAGCTCATAATAGTTGTACCAGCCCCGGGCTCAACAGAAGTAGATGGTTCACGGGTGGTACATACCGGGATAGAACTGTTGTAGGAATGTGACATGCCAAATTGGTGACCAATTTCATGGGTGAACAACTGATCGTCGAAAACGGCAGCAAAACTGCCGTCGCCTACCCCTGAAACGCCTTGTGCTTTATCAGTAGATATACAAACAGATGGTGACAGAGCCAAGCCCCCGCCAGACCCACCTTCATAACTCAATACATGCCCAACATCATAGTTGGCGTTACCTATAACAGTATTTGTATTGGCCTGATTTTGATCAAGCATTACAGTTTGGTTACTGTTTGTATACGGTGTGCCTGGCGTAGTGTACACCAGGTTGGTGCCACTCACCAATGTAAATGAAATTGAAAGCTCCGAACGATAAACGGCTACCAAACGGTTAACAAATCCAACTACCGTATTAAACGCGGCTGCTTGTGTTCCACCTTTATTTGCAGTAAACTCGGCTGTAGCAGCCACCGCCAGCTTAAAGGTTCTTAAAGTGCCACCGGTAGCGGTTGTTCTTGCTCCTAAAGGGCCGGTTGGAATAATGGGATTATACTTACTTAAAGAACCTGCCCCACACTTATTGAAAGCATTTTTTGAGTTATCTGATCTTTTGGCATCGCTTCCAAAATAAGTAACATAGGCATCCTTAGCACTTGAGTTCTCATCTTTTTCAATGTAAACTTCGTTACCCTCCATGCCTACAACAATCGCGTTAAAGCCACTTGAGGTAAAGCTCATTCGGATAACATAGTTACTGTGTTCTTGACCCTTTCCGGTATAAGTTTTTATTTCGGGATGCTCGGCGGCTACCTTGTCCGATAGAATAGGAGACTCCTGTACATCAAAAACTTCAGTGATACCGTTGGGTAAAGGTATCTCAAGCAATACCTGTTTAGTGCTTTTTTTAAATTCCAGCGGTGCATTGGATACATATGCCCTGAAAGAATTTTCATCGAGCCGAGAAAGGGAAAAATTGTTCAGTACCTGTTTGCCCCGAAAGTTGTTATCCAGATCGTGGGCTGGTGTAAAAAAGTTTTTTTGTGCCGATGTATCTGCACAAAAAAATAAGGATAGTGCAACCGAAGCCGCAACTCTAAATTTGAGGATAGATTTCATTTCAATATTTAATTTTTGAAGGAATGACTGAGTTAAATGCCGTTAGAAAGCATCAAATGATTGGGCGGGAACTGGAGATTAGTAAAGATCATGAAGTTTTGGTTCTTGTTTTAAGCTGTTGGTTCAATGTAAATTCCGGGATGTAACATACGTATAAAACTTATGCTGATTTTTTTTAAACCTTATAATCGCCTTAAAATGTTTCAATAAGTCTTTCTTATGTAGGAGTCTGTTCAAAGCTTTTCTAATAATGACCCAACCTTATTTTAAACAAAAAAAATTGTAAACAAAACAGCCAACATGTTTACATGTTGGCTGCAACTACAGGATGAGGCTGTTAACCTTATGCCCGGTTTATAATTTTTGCTTTATACTTTTTTAACTGAAACCGCATTTGGTCCTTTATGTCCCATCTGCACTTCAAAAGTTACCTTGTCGTTTTCTCTCACCGGGCCGTCCAAAGCATTGATGTGTACAAACACACTTTACTGCGACTGCGGATCTTTTATAAATCCGTACCCGTTCGATTCGTTGAAATGCGTAATTACACCATGCCTGATGGTATAAACG
>JANPIA010000519.1:0-1716 GCA_031424735.1 Segetibacter sp. | reverse complement strand
GAACTTCGTAAGCTGTCTGGTTAATGTTATCTACAGGGGTGCCCGCTGGTGCGGCTTCAATTCTCGTTGGTTCATTAAAGTAGTTGTTCATCAGGTCTTCAACTTCTTCCATCAATGTAGCGGAAAACAACAGGTTCTGACGTTTGGGTGGTAACAGGTCCAATATATTTTTTAATTGGGTGCGAAAGCCAAGGTTTAGCATTTCGTCCACTTCATCAATCACCAGTTTTTTTATCGATTTTATTTTGAAAGCGCCTGCCATAGCCAGGTCGAACAGCCTTCCCGGCGTAGCTACTAAAACATCCAGTCCATTTTCCAACTCCAGTTTTTGCGTATTGATGTTTGCGCCGCCGTACACGCCAATTACATCAACACTTAAATAAGTGCTTAGTTTTTTTACGGTTTCAACAACCTGTGCTACGAGTTCGCGTGTGGGAACAATAATTAGTATCTGTGGATTTTTTTCTTTGGAATACTTCCATTGGTTAAGCAACGGAAGCAGGTATGCCAATGTTTTACCCGTACCGGTTTGGGCTATACCACAAACATCGGCGCCAGCCATAACCACCGAAAAAGTTTTTTGCTGTATGGTGGTTGGCGTGGTATAACCAAGATCGCTTAAAGCGTTTTGCAGGTGTTTGTTTAGGTTGAGATCTTTAAAATGCATATTGTGTTATAAGGTGCGAAGGTACAGCCCTCACTTTTAAAGGCAGCGGTGAATGAGACATTGCTTTGTTTGTGCTCATAAAAGAATGTGAACTTTGACCGATTAGCTTTTCACAGGCAATAACACTTCAATTAATTCGTCTACGGTAAAACTTTGCAATTGAAATTTTTCATCCTGCCCTTTATATTCTTGTGCTTCTCGTACGCCGGCATTTCACAACAGGTAACCGGGGTTTGGAAGGGGCGCATCAGCGGCAAAAGTGTTGAATTAAAGATCGTTCAAAAAGGAGACAGCCTTACGGGAACTTCCTACTATTACAACATGACGCGTAATTACCGGCGCTATACCATTAAAGGATATTTTGATGAGCAAACCAATAGCGTTGTTTGGTGGGACGATCAGTTGATAAGCAGCAAAGGTTTGATGGCAAATAATCGTTTTGAGTCGATCGCAGATTTTAATTGCCCGGGCGGTGGGCGCATGTATTTGAATGGAAAGGCCGGAGAGGTATCTGGCGAAGAACATCCATCCACCGTAAGTTTAACCAGGGTAGATGAACCTTCGTTTCACGACGAATGGGACTATGTGCTGGAAAACTATAACCAGGGAGCCAACGACCCATACATTATCGACAGCGTTGCCATGATCGCCATTATACCCGCAGATATTGGACCTGCTATCCCTGAAAAAATTATTACCAAACAACCGGTACCTGGTAAAGCAGTATATGCAAAAACAAAACCGCCTGAACCCATTAAAACGCCGCCCATTGTAGTGCAAAAAAAGCCTGCGACCGTGCCACAAACCATCGATGAAATGTTTGTTAGCCGGAAGAAATTGTTTAACGTAGAAATACCTGTGTCAGGCGATTCAATAGAACTTCAGTTTTATGATAATGCAGAGGTGGATGGCGATTCAATATCTTTATTCCTGAATAATAAACTCATCTTCTCCCACATCCGTTTAACCGCATTTGCCTATAAAGTAATGTTGCGGTTATGTTTATTGTCTGAAATAAACGACCTGGTAATGGTGGCAGAAAACCTTGG
>JANPIA010000518.1:0-2095 GCA_031424735.1 Segetibacter sp. | reverse complement strand
CTGTAGGTACGGCCAAAAAACGGAGACCGTTCATCTTCTTCGGCAGTGTATAAATGCCGCCAGTTAAAAAATGGTTCTATATCGTGCATGACAAGTCAGGTGTTTTTTTGGGCTACAAACAATTACTTCACATGGCATCATCGTTGCCACGCTATATCCCCCGTAATGCGGGGCTCGCTTCACTGGCAAATCTTTATTCAACAAATATCAGAACAAAACACCATGCAATATTCCTTATCGAACCAAAAAAAAAGGCCGCTTTTCAGCAGCCCTCTAACAAACAAAAAATTGCACTTACTGCACCATTATCTTGTTACTATAAACCACTTGTTTATCGGCACCGGTAACCTTTACAAGGTAAACGCCACCAGCCGCCGTACGTGGCAAAATAATTTTTTCTAATTGCGATTTATAGCTAATATTCAAAGCCCTTGCAATAACACTTCTACCCGAAGCATCTGTTAGCACCAGGTTGTACTGTCCGGCGGGCACCTTTTCAAATTTAACTGCAAAGGTTTTATTCATCACTGGATTTGGATAAATGCTCAGTGCATGATTACCTATCACCTCGCCGCGTATTTTGCTATCGGTACTTACTGCACTGCTTTGGTAAAGCAGGTTTGCATTTGCAAGGTCGGAAGCGTTAAAAACCTGAGCATCCTTTTTTTGCAAAGGCGAAGCATCCAAGGTTGAAACATTTACCCTATAATAATTATCGGCAACCGTTGCACTGCTGATGAACATCTCGCCATTGGCATCAACTGCCATACCGTTGGATGTAAATTGAGCAGGCAATCCTTTTATCAGTCCAACATAATCGGCCACTTGTGTTTGCGGATTTATTTTGAACACATGGTTGCGATAAGTAACAAGGTATAAGTTTCCATAAACATCGCCTACCATATCGCCACCCCAACTGCTACACTGGCTGTGAATGCTCATGGCACCATTACCTTTAGCATCTATCAACGAACCAAGATCGGTAATTGCCGCTTTTTGATCGGTTGTAAAACGAAGCAGGTGTTTACCATCGTTGGTAATGGAATAACCCAAGCCATCCGAAGCAAAAGCCATACGGGTAATTACATTTGCTTCATCGTACTTATTGCCGGTATTAAACACTATGTCATCGTTTACAACAATGGAAGTAGTGCCCGAATTAAGATCGAAATAACGCAGATCGTTACCACGCATATTTGTAAAATATAACCGGTTGTGCCGGGCATCGAAAGCGGCGGCGGCAACACCCTGCGCCATTGGCAGAGTCATCTTATCCAGGTTTAATTTGGTAGACCGACTGCCGGTAACAGAGGTATAAATTACCTGTTTGTTAACCGAAGGATTATACAGGTTTTTTAAAACCTCGCCTGTGCTAAGGTCAAGTTCTCTAACAACCGTCCAGTTAAAATCGCCTTTGTTTTCGCTGGTAATAGCAAATGCCCTGTTAGACTGGGCAAAATTTTGTGTGGATGACAATGCAACAGTAAAGGCAATAATAGGTAGAATTACTTTTTTCATAAGCCTTAATAATTTAGTGTACTAATTTACTAAGAAACGGAGAAAAGAAAAATTTAAATTGACCTGGCCGCATCCACCGCTTTTTTTACACTTCCATTTTTCAACAGCAGATCCTTTGCCTGGGCAGAGTCTTTCAGGCCTAATTGTTCCATCACCATTCTTGTACCTCTATTGACTAATTTTTCGTTGCTTAGTTGCATGTTCACCATTTTATTGTCCTCTACCCTTCCTAACTGAATCATAACTGCAGTGGAGATCATATTCAACACCAGCTTTTGTGCCGTACCGCTTTTCATACGGGTGCTGCCGGTAACAAACTCCGGACCTACCACTACTTCAACCGGGTAATCAGACACTGCGGCAACGGGTGAACCGGCATTACAAACAATACAACCGGTAACGATGCCTCGCTGCTGGCATTGCTCTAACGCTCCTATAACATAAGGCGTGGTTCCACTTGCAGCCAAACCTATCACCACATCTTTGTCGCTAACAAAATGTTTTTAAAGGTCGGCCCAGCCATCTTCTTTGCTGTCTTCTGCAAACTCCACGGCTTGGGTTATGGATTTATCGCCTC
>JANPIA010000517.1:0-3601 GCA_031424735.1 Segetibacter sp. | reverse complement strand
CCACCGGTAAAGGTTACAGTGCTCTCAAATTCAGAATTAAGTGGGAAGTTTTTTGTATTGGTAAGGTAGATCGCAGATCGTCCTTCGTTGATATTGTAGGTACCCTGGCGCAAACTTCGGATAGCGTCCACAACGCCCTGGGCATCGCGTAAAAGAAAGGAAGTAGCATCTACCAGCACTTTGCCATCTTCTTCTTCTTCCACTACAAAATTGCCAATGATTGATTCCGCAAACGACTCCTTTACAGATTGCGCCTCTTTTACATTTCCGCTTGTGGCGCGGTAAGCATAGTTTGGTTGAACGAGCAACAGCTTTTTTCCTACTCGATTAAAATATACGATCCTGCTGTCGCCGATCTTACCACGATCCAGGCCAATATCGTTTGACCCTAAGCCGGCAGGAAGGGAGTTGATGTACAGGAACTCTTTATCAAACTTATCTGCCAGTAACCAGATTTTGCCATTTGAATTGTCCCACCAAAAAGTAAAGAAGCCATCGTAACGCTTCATGTTTTTTGTTTTTTCGGCGATCTTATTTTGGCTGAAACCAGCAATGGTGATTATTAGGAGTAGGGTGGTGAGCAGGAATTTCATGAAAAAGAGTTTAGGCGTTTAGATGCTTCAAAGTAGGTAAAAAATGGATGGAAACACATTGGCAGTTCAAATTGGGAGAGGTTACGTTTAGCTGCCGAAAGAATTTTAAAAGCCCGGAAATATTTTGGAAACGTTGTACAATACGCAAAATGTACAAATGACGCGTGTATACGCAAATGTGCTATGATTTAATTCATCATTTGCCTGATAAAAAACGGTTATATGCTACAGAGGAGCATCTTGTTTGTAGGAAAAAAGAATCGCAAATTCGTTGGCTCCGTAGGTGCCACCTGCAGGTACCAACTTGGGCAAGTCCTACGGACTGGGACATATTTTTTTAAATCATATCTATAATCAGGGTGCACTTACAGGGCAAAGAAAAAATATAAAAAGGCTGCATAGAAACCTGGAAGTACAAGAGGGCGATGCAACTAAAGACGATTAAAGAACACCTGCCAGGCCCAAAAAAATAAAGCCGCAATCGGGCGGCTTTATTAGTAATCGTTTTACGGAGTTATGCTTCCGGAGTGAGGTATTGCGCGTAGGCGTATCCTTCTTCGCCGGCATCCGTTTTTATCAGGTACCACTGATCATTGGTTTTGCTAATGAGTGTAACCATTTCGCCGTGCCCAGCTTTGCCAACAATAGATTGGTCGGTACCGGGACCCTTACGGATGTTGAGGTTGGAGGAGTCGGTAGTCACTTTAGCTTTGCCACCGGCAGCCGCTGAAACATTCACATTCATCACCAGGTCGCCTGCCCGAAAGTTGGGATCGATCTTGTTGTAAATGCTCCATAAATTATCTTTCGCAGCACCGGTTGGGGCATCACCATCAATGTATAAAACATTGTCCTGCTCCCGCACCTGCAAGTTGTTCACCTCGGCAGTAGTGGCGGCATCTATCAGCTCCTTGTATTTATCTTTTAACAACATATTGGTAGTTTATTGAATGGTGAGTTGATTGTTTATTTTCTTTGGCTTCAATGTGTTGAGGCTTTGCATTAATGTTTGCAGCCTGTCTCTTTTAATAGTTCCGGTAAGCGTAATAACGCCATCGGCTACTGTTGCATTTACACCTGCAAAATCTTTAACAGCATCCTTTACACCCGTTGTAATTGCATCGTCGGGTGCAATAGTTACAGGCGTTTCTACTACCGGTGGTGCAACCGTACAATTGTTGATAACCGACTTAACACCCTTTACCGATTTGGCTTCAGATTCGCACATGGCTTTGCTGGCTTCGTCGCTGCACTGACCACTCAAAGTAACTACGCCATCTTTTACCTCGGCGGTAATGCCGGGCATGTTGGCAAGTTTTTCACTTACGTTTTTTTGAATGTCTGCATCGCTTACGCCTTTGCACGAATACAGTGTAATAGAAAGCAATGCAATAAGCGACAATGCAAACAACCGGAAGAACATGATTTTTTTCATTTTATTAATTTGTTTGTTTAAAATAGTGGAGAACACGGTAGGTATGAAAAAATCGTGCCTTGGACGGGAAAGCCGGAAGGATTGCAGGTATCGATTTTGTTTAGGTAGCAGGGTGGAAATCTTTGCTGGCTACGAATTGCAAAACCTTGGGGGAACTTAGAAAAATCCTGAACAAATGATTAATATAAAGTTTGAGTTACTTCCTTTTTAAATAAAAGGCGATTTGTTTTATGCTTCCACCAGTGGCCCGGGCGCTGCAATATTGTTGATCATCCCTTTAAAAATAAACCCATGAAAGGGTAGAACCGCATACCAGTAAAGGCGGCCCCAAAGCCCCAGCGGACGAAAGGTTGCCGTTTGGTGCAGTACATCATTTACAATCTTAAACTCAAGCCAGGCTTCGCCGGGCAGTTTCATTTCTGCATAAAGTAATAATCTTTTTTCTTTCCTGTCTGCCAGCAAAACGCGCCAAAAATCAAGCGAATCGCCGGAGGAGATATCAGTTAAACTTTTCCGTCCTCTCCTCAATCCAACACCGCCCACCACCTTATCCAATATTCCCCTTACCGACCATAGCCAGTTACCATAATACCATCCTGTTTGTCCGCCGATACACCATACTTTGTTCAACACCCGTTCGCTGTTATCAATTTTTTTTTCGCGCACATCTTTAAAACATCCGTTGGTGGGCACCTCAATATGTTTAGAGATGCCATGGTATAAAGTGTTGCTCGTAAGCGCATCCTTCCAGCTGGAAACCACCTGGTTTTGCTCGATCTTGCCAAAGGCTAACTTGATAGCAGTTTCGTAATCTATCAGATTTACATCCACCAGTTCCCGTAAGTTGTTGGGCTTACAGATCACTTCAATTTTCATACTTTCCACCAAGTTTACCGCAAGGGTATAGGAGGTGGATGTTACAAAATACAACCAGTACGATGATAGCCGCGGTGTCATCACAGGCACAATAAATATCCTGCGCTTTAACCCGCGAACCTTCGCAAAACGCAACAGCATTTGTTTATAGGTAATGATTTCAGCACCACCAATATCGTAGCTGTTGTTATAGGTTTCGGTCCTTAACAACACACCAGACAGGTATTCAATTACGTTGCGGATAGCAATGGGCTGGCAGGCAGTGTTGAGCCAGCGTGGAGCTATAATGACCGGAATCTTTTCCACCAGGTCGCGGATAATCTCAAACGAAGCGCTGCCGGAACCGAGGATAATGCCTGCACGTAAAGTAGTTAGTGCAAAGCGGGCGCTGCCTAAAATTTGTTCAACATTTTTACGCGATAGCAAATGTTTTGAGAGCCGTTCATCATTTACTATTCCGCTTAAATAAATTACCTGCATTACGTGGGTTTGCTCAATTCGTTCCCTGAAGTTTTCTGCGGACGTTTTTTCAAGCTTTTCAAAATCGCCACCGCTGGTAGCCATTGAGTGAATTAAGTAATAGGCAACTTCAATATCATCGGGTATGTTCTGTAAAGAATCTTTATCTAAAAAATTCGCTTCAACAACACTAATGCGGAAGGCATTAAATTTTTCAAGTTTAAAACGGTTTTTATCG
>JANPIA010000516.1:0-15669 GCA_031424735.1 Segetibacter sp. | reverse complement strand
TAAACGAAAGCAAAACAATACCTATTCATGCAGTGGTTAAAGGAGATAAAACAGGCTTGATTGAAGGCATGAATATAACCGCAGTAATAAGTATTGGAGAAACCGTATTACCGGCAGTACCAACAGAAGCCATAGTCTCTTTCCAGGGTCAGGACTACATTTTTGTTTTAAAAAATAATAATTCAACAACTCAAAACAATAAGGACAGCAGCAAAACGAAAGATGCAGAACTAAAGTTAGAAAGAGTACAGGTTGTAAAGGGCACTTCTGATGTAGGTTTTACTGAAGTCACTTTAATTAAAGACCTACCGCCTGGAACACGAATAGTAATAAAGGGTGCATTCTTTGTGTTAGCGAAAATGACAAACACCGGAGAAGATGAATAAAATAAAAACATGACAAATCCATTCAGCCCTTTAGAGGAAAAGATATTTCTAAAGCTATATTTCTCTCAAACAATAAGTTTGCTAGGCGATCCTTTTACATGGGTAGGTATTGCATTACTTGCCTTTCAGCCTTGGAATGGTTGTAATTCTCATCGCACTTACTATTACAAGTTATGCTTCCATAGGTCCGGCAGTGATTGGACATGAAGGTTCAACTTTGGTAGTTGTATTTAATGCGTTGAGGTTATTGGCTTATAGGAAATAGAAACGGGTCAACTTATGGGATATTTTTAACTCACTTCTCCCACTTTTGAAATCGTTAAAGCATCCTGACCGGTAGCATCACCCAACTCCTGCAACTTACCGAAAGCTGCAGCAGCAGCATAGTTTAAAACCTCCTGCGGATCGTGTCTTTTTGAAAGACCATAGATAAGTCCCGCCATAAAACAATCGCCGCTACCCGATCTGTCTACTACGCATTTACTCGTAAACTCAGGCGAAATAAATTGTTGCCCGTTCATGTATAAGGTGGTATAATAAAGTATGTCGTTCGCCGCGCTGTCGAAGCGAAAAGAATTGGCAATGATTTTACACTTTGGAAACTTTTGCATGATCTCACGGGAGGTTGCCCCGGCATGATCAACATATGCCTGCTTACTTTTTTTATCATGGATGTATTCATCGACCGCTGTACCCAGCAAGGTATTTGCACTCCAAATATTACCCATTACCACATCGCAATACCGCACCAGTTCGGGCATCATTTCCACCGGATCTTTTCCATATTTCCACAGGCGTGAGCGATAATTCAGATCAACAGAAATGGTGATATTCTTTTTGCTGGCAACTTCCAGTGCTTCCAGACAAACATCAGCAACGCTTGCGTTTAGAGCTGGACTGATTGCAGAAAAATTGAACCACGATACATCCTGCAAAACTTTGTCCCAGTCAATCATTCCGCGTTTCAACTCAGAGAAGGAAGAGTATTCACGGTCGTACACCACGCTGCCTTTCAAATCGGCGCCGCGTTCCAAATAATAAACGCCAATTCGTTTGCCGCCAAATAAAATGGAAGAGGTGTAAATGCCTTTATATTCCAGGTATTGTATCACATGCCTCGACATAAAATTATCGGGCAATACTGTACAATATTTTACCGGGACATTCCAGCCAGCCAATGCGGTGGCGACATTTGCCTCAGCGCCGCCAACATACAGCAACATGGGTTTTTCCGCAACGTCTTCGTTGGCTGCGGGAGAGATGCGCAACAGCAATTCACCAAAACAAAAAATCTTCTTCATTGAAAGAGAGCTTCGTAAAAATGAACGGATGAAATGTGAACTATTATGCTTTTCCGTTTACATCAATCGCCTTATCGAGGTGCTGCCAGTTGAAATAATTCTTTGCATTGTTGTAGCAAATGTCCTGCACAACTTTCCCTACCCACTCCATATCATCCGGTAACTCACCGTCTTCAATTTCTTCTCCAAATAGGTTGCAGATAATGCGCCGAAAATATTCGTGGCGCGGAAACGAAAGGAAACTGCGGCTATCGGTAAGCATCCCTACAAAACGACTCAGCAAGCCCATGTTGGAAAGTGCATTGATCTGTTTGGTCATGCCGTCTTTCTGGTCTAAAAACCACCAGGCCGAACCCCATTGTATTTTACCCGCCACCGATCCATCGTTGAAATTGCCGATCATGGTTGCCATCAATTCGTTATCGGCCGGGTTTAAATTATAAAGAATGGTTTTAGCCAGTTTGTTGTTTGATTCAAGCGTGCTTAAGAACTTAGAGAGTGAACGGCCCTGGTGAAAGTCGCCAATTGAATCCCAGCCCGTATCGGGGCCAAGTTGGCGAAGCATACGGGAATTATTGTTTCGTAAAGCGCCGAGGTGATATTGTTGCACCCACCCTTTCTCCCAATCCCACTCAGCAAAATGCACGAGCATTGCCGACTTAAACTGCAGGCTTTCAACTTCATTCAAATCGTTGCCGGAACGAATTTTTGAGAAGATATTTTCAATACCTGCATCCGTATAATCTTCAGCATATACCTGTTCCAGCCCGTGATCGGAAACACTGCCGCCGTTGGCTGCAAAAAAATCATGTCTTGATTTCAAGGCATCCAAAAACTCCTTTAACGAACCGATCGCCACATTTGATGCAGCCTCTAAGCGCCCAACATACTTATTAAAATTGGCGGTATTGTCAACATTCATCGCCTGGTCTGGACGAAAGGCCGGCAGTATAGGAATTTCAAAACCTTCATTAGCCAGTTGCTGATGTTGTGCAAGATCATCCACCGGGTCGTCGGTTGTGCAAACCAGCTTTACATTCATTTTATGCAACAAGTTTCTTACAGAGTATTCGGGTGTTTGCAGTTTGGCGGTACATTCATCATAAATGCTTTTCGCAGTATCGCCATTTAGTATTTGATTGATACCGAAGTAACGTTGCAGTTCCAAATGCGTCCAGTGATACAAAGGGTTTCGCAAAGTATAAGGCACTGTTTCCGCCCATTTTTGAAACTTCTCAAAGTCGGTGGCATTGCCGGTTACAAACTTTTCATCCACACCATTGGTGCGCATGGCGCGCCACTTATAATGGTCGCCATACAGCCAAACCTGCGTAAGGTTTTCAAACTGGTGATCGGCTGCAATTTGCGCTTGCGGCAAATGACAGTGGTAATCGATAATTGGCATTTGCTTGGCATAGTCATGGTAAAGCTTTTCTGCCGTTTTATTTTTCAGTAAGAAGTTCTCGTCAAGAAATTTTTTCATGTTGCAAACATTTATTCTTTATTCAACATCGTTGTGTCACTCACTTGTACTGTGTGTCTTCCATCATCTCACTCGTTATCGCGAGGAGGAGCATCCTGCCCTGAACTTGCTTTCGGGAATGTAGAAGCATGCTGCTTCCATAATTATCAAGAAGCCTTCAATAAATCAGCGGATTACTTCGTCGTACCTCCTCGCAATAACGCGAACAAACTAGCTTTTGACTTTTGGATTTTACATTTCGCATTCTGCACTACTACAAACTCACTCCCCTCTTCCACGGTATAAAATCATCCTGCCCGTTTTTTACAGACTTGGCAACAATTTCGCCGCTGGCCACTTTAATTACATGCTCCAATATGCGTGCACCTGCTTCTTCAATCGTCTCCTCGCCTTCTATAATCGTTCCTGTGTTGATGTCAATAATGTCGCTCATCTTATTGAACAAAATGGTATTGCTGGATACCTTTAATACGGGTGCAACCGGGTTGCCAGTGGGCGTACCCAAGCCGGTTGTAAACAATACAATGTTAGCGCCGGCGCCTACTTCAGCGGTGGTCGACTCCACATCGTTACCGGGAGTGCATAATAAATTCAAGCCTTGTTTGCTTACTTTCTCCGGGTAATCCAACACATCAACCACAGGAGAAGTGCCTGCTTTTTTTGCAGCACCAGCCGATTTAATAGCATCGGTTATCAGTCCATCTTTTATGTTGCCTGGTGAAGGATTCATATCGAAGCCCGAGCCGGCATCTTTTGCCGCCTGTCCATACTTGCGCATAATATCTATAAAACGCAATGCCTTGGTTTCATCCACACAACGGTCACTCATTTCCTGCTCAACCCCACATAATTCAGGAAACTCAGAAAGGATAACGGAGCCTCCGGCAGCAACCAACAGATCGCTGGTATAACCAATTGCAGGGTTTGCGGAAATACCCGAGAAGCCATCACTGCCACCGCACTCCAAACCAATACAAAGTTTACTGATGTGTGCCGGCTGCCTTTCGTTTTGATTGGCTAAAATCAACCCTGCAAAAGTTTGTTTAAGTGCTGCAGAAATGAGGTCTGTTTCGGTTCCTATTTTCTGCTGTTCTAAAATATACAACGGCTTATCAAAGCCCGGCGAACGTTTAGCTATCTCTTCTTCCAGCATGGCCACCTGTGCATTCTGACAACCCAAACTTAACACGGTTGCACCTGCTACATTCGGGTGGGTAATGTAGCCCGCAAGCAAACCGCACAATGCCTGCGCATCCTGACGAATGCCGCCACAGCCACCTTCGTGGGTGATAAATTTAACGCCATCAATATTTTTGAAAAGGCGCTCTGCTTTTTCAGCAGCCGCTTCTTCCTGGAACTGCGCATCTAATATTTCCTGCACGGATTTGCCAGCGGTATATAATTTCTTCAATTGTTTTGCAAACTCATTGTACTTTTTTGGACGCCCAAAGCCAAGTTCATCAACCAGCGTTTCCTTCAATACCTCAATGTTCCTGTTCTCACAAAACACCAGCGGAATAACCAACCAATGATTGGCAGTACCCACACTTCCATCAGTTCGATGAAAGCCATTGAATGTTTTTGAAGAGAATTTGGTTACATCGGGTTTGTTCCACTCTGTACGGCGTGCTCCCAATTCAAACCCCGTGGAGGCATGTTTTACATTCGTTGTAGATATGCGTGCACCCGCCGGAATAGCAACCTGAGCTTTGCCCACTAATACACCATACATCGTTAATGAATCGCCGGGAGCCATATCCGCTTCGGCGAACTTATGTTTGGCAGCAATGTCTTCCGTAACCGTGTACGATTTGCCATCTAGGGTTACTTCCTCACCCTGTTGCAAATTGCGAAGTGCCACAATAATGTTGTCGGCCGGGTGAACTTTTAAAATACTCTTTTTCATATTTATTCCTTTGAGGCCATTTCTTTTTCAGAAAGGCTTGCTGTAATAACTTCCTGCACTTTACCCCTGGCAAGTTGGTTATATTTTTCGGTAACCGCACCGGCAAATCCTGGCAATTTTGTAAGATCGATGTCCCAAAATGCAACATCACTCAATGTTTCTTCAACTATACCTGCACCCTGCAAATGCCTTTCAGCAAACCAGCCGGCATGATCATCCTGTATTAAATAATCTTTGCCATTGGCATTGCCAACAAACTTTCCATCTACCACTTTGCATTGCATGAACAATATATAAGCGGCAAAACCCAGCGCCATTAATTCGGGAACGGAGGAGTTGTCTTCGTAATGCTTTAACAATACCGGCACATTACGCATCTTCATTTTTGATGAGTATTGTACGGAGATACTTAACCACAAATGCTCGATGAAGGGATTGCGGAAACGGTCAACCACTTTCTCTGCAAATGCTTTCGCTTCGGCATAAGTTATTTCATTGCTGGTAACAGCAGGTGCAATTTCATTCAACATTAATTGCAAAACATAGCCGCGATAGTCATCGTTCTCCATTGCCTCTTTTACCGTAACAAAACCAGCAAGGTGAGCAAGCCCGCAACTGTAGGTATGCGTTCCGTTTAACAGGCGAAGCTTTAACTCGCGAAACTTATTTATATCAGGCGCTATAACAACGCCTTCATCAGCTTTATAAAAAGACAATTTCTCTTTTACAACGGGAGAGCTGGCTTGTATTGCCCACAGGCTGTAGCTTTCAGACATGATCATTAAATCATCATTGTAAGCATATTGGCTTTTAAAAACTTCCTGATCGGCTGCAGGTAATTTTCCGGGAACGATCCTGTCGACCAATGAGCTGCAAAAATGATTGGCGTTTTCAAGCCAATCCATAAACAGCGGATCGACATTGTTTAGATGCGCAAGCTCCAGAACAATGGATTCCAGTTTTGCACCATTGTCAACAATCAGTTCGGTAGGAATGATAACCATACCCTTAGACGGATCGCCATTAAATGACTGGTAACGTTTGTAAAGGAAGGCTAACAATTTTCCGGGAAAAGAAACCGGCGGTGTCGCATCTATTTTATCCTCCTTGTTTAAACTTATGCCTACTTCTGTGGTGTTTGAAATAACCACTTCCATTTCGGGATTGGTGGCGCATTGCAAAATTTCATCCCATTGTTCTTTTGCTGAAAGTACACGGCTGATGCTTGCATTGATAATATTTTCTTCCACCTTGACAGTTCCCTCCAGCCCGCGGATGCATTGGGTAAATAATCCTTCCTGTGTATCAAACGCATTGGTATCGCCCTGCGAGGTCGACTTTACCACCACTACCCTACCATTGAAAATTCCCTGCTTATTTGCCTTGTCAATAAAATAGTCGGGCAGGCCACGAAGCAATACACCGGTACCAAATTGTAAAACTTTCTCGGGTAAAGAGAAGATATTGGTGCCGGGTTTATTAAGACCGGGCTGATCTTCTACTTCGGTTAATAATGTAAGTGATAAATTTTTCATGCTATATATTTTTCAGCAGCCATTTTGGATATTCCTGGTTTAATAACTTTTGCGGCCAGGTGCCGTACCATGCATAACCATTCCTGCGCTCATGTTCAATTTCGGAAACTTTTTTCTTCTTCAAACTATCCCTTCCGGTAAAGAAAGGTTCGTTGGTTTCGATCTCATAAAATCGCGCCCATATTGTTGATGAGGAGTCTGCCACCAATACTTTGTCTTTACCGGTGGGTTGTTTTGCATCGGCAACTTCAACAAACCGGTAACCAACAATTTTTGATTTTTTAAACCAATCAATAGCATGGTTGATAGCCGCTTTTATTTGCATTGATGGGTTTTGCTGGCGCATCAGGAACTGAACGATCGCCACGCTTTCCGAACCACTTAACGATGCTGGTTCAAACTTCCTTGCCATTTCAGGCTGCAGTGTTTTCTGGTTGTATTGAGCACACCATACGGTTGGTTTGCTATTTACTATAACCTGGGTTTTTAAAATACATTCAATACCACGATCAATTGCATCCTCTGTTTTTTGAATATAATTATTGTCGATAACATCCATACCATTCATGCCGAGTTTTACATCCATCAGCAAATTCAACACATTCACCATGGCGTTATCGTTGTAGGTTATTTGCCCACGGTACGAACTTGAGTCGGGATAGTATTGCGGCCAGCCACCAACAGGGTACTGAGCTTTTAACAAATAGCGGATGCCTTTTTCGGCAGCAGCCAGGTAGCGTTTGTTATTTATTTTTTTATAAGCCGCAACGAGATAACGAATTTCCTTTACGGTTGCGCCATTATCAATAGTAGCATCCCTGTGTAAAGAATCCGCAACGATTGCAGCTCGTTGTGCATCAGGTAACGGCTTGGTATAATCGAGCTTTACTTCGTTAATGTGCTTTGGCCATCCGCCAATTGCCCGTTGGTATGCAAGCATGTTATCCGCCTGAACATCCTGTGCACACAGTGCTGCCGATGCACATATCAAGATGAGCAAACAACGTAAATTTTTATTAAAGATGTTTGGAATGTGCGCCATCATTACTATTTCTTTTTATTGCTAAGCAACCATTTTACAAGATCGTTTGCCGCGTGATAATTTTCATATTCAAGTGGCAGCTTTCTTCCATCTAAATACTCATTATAAAACCATGGGTCGCCAACGGCAAACACAGTGCCCTTACCAAACTTAGCAACAGCAATTACATTCTTACCCTCCTTTTGAATAAGCGGTTTTGCAGGTGATGACAGTTTTAACGAAGCCAGCTCTTTGATGTAAACCTTTTTTGCTGTCTTAAAGACTGAGTGACCAGGTGGAATGATAACTGCACCCTGCTCGTACTGGTCGTTAAACACCGGGTTGTTCAAATCCTGGTTGAAATGAATTCCAAACTTTTCTGATAACTTATTAAAATGGCTGAACTCGGCGTTTATACTATCATTTAAAAATATGGCCAGAACGCCGCCGTTTTTAACCCATTCACTTATTACGGCAGCTTCTTTCGGCTGCATGTAATTAGGTGGGTTACTTTCTTTTTCTGTGTCCGGATCAACCATAACAAACACACTGGCATTTTTTAGGCTTGCAGTTGTAGGCGCAGATTTTAAAGTGGCAAGCTTTGCACCGTGTTGCTGAAACAATTCACCTAATAAAGAGTAACCACTGTTAGCCATATCGTCCCAGGTATAATGCCAGTCAACCAGTTGCCCGGTCACATTATCTTTCTTTGTTTCGTGGTTGTAGTAATTATCTATCATTACGGTTGCCCCTTTACCTGCGCTAAGGGTTGGCACTATTTCCATTTCGTTGGCCGCCTGCAAAAAAGCACCAATTCCTTTCGGATCGTTTTGAATCACTCTTTCTCCCAAATAATATTCAACGCTACCATCGCGGTAGGGCGTACCACCCAAACCCGATACAGTAACGGTACCATTCAAATTAACCCCGCCATTATCTGCCGGAACTATAAATTGCTTTAAAATTCCATTGTAAGCTTTGGCTACATGCGGCATTGCAGCGGCGGGCAAATAACCATTACGAATACCTTTTGCCATTGCATATACAAACATGCTGGAAGCTGAAGCTTCTACATAATTGGCCTTTACGGTTGGCTTATCCATAACATCGTACCACAAACCGGTTTTGGCGTCCTGCACTTTTAACACCGCGGTAGTAAGCCGATTCAAAATAGCTACCAATTCTTTGTATTGCGGATGCGTGGAGGGGAAATAATCGAGCACATCCACCAATGCCATAGCATACCAACCCATAGAGCGCCCCCAGAAATTTGGCGACATTCCTGTTTCTTTATTTGCCCATTTCTGCGCTCTCGATTCATCGTATCCATGGTAGAGCAAACCGGTTTTTGCATCGCGGCTGTGCTTCTCCATTAATATAAATTGCTTCGCGATATCGTTGAATGCCGTATCGTCTTTTGACAGGAAGGAATACTCCGCATAAAATGGTTCTGCCATGTACAAGCCATCCAGCCACATTTGATATGGATAAATCTTCTTGTGCCAGAAGCCACCTTCGTTAGTACGTGGATGGGTTCTTAACTGCTCTCTTAATTTGGTGGCTGCCTTCCAATATTTTTCCTTACCGGTAACACGATACAACAGCAGCAACGAACGACCGTTGTTTACATTATCAATATTGTATTCTGTTCCCTTATAGGTTTTGATGTCACCTTTTTCATCCACAAAAAAGTCCATGCTTTTTTGGATGTATTGAAAATAAAGCGGGTCGCCGGTTTTTTTCCAAACACCCTCTATTCCTTTTAAAATAACACCCTGGTCGTACGTCCATTTTGCGGGGCGGTCTGTTCCCAATGCAAACGAATCTTTCCAGGTGTTCATTACCGTTGCCGCCATTTTTTGCGAGACAGGTTGTGCCTGCATATTTAAAAAACCGGACAGGCAAATAATCGTTATTATAATTTTCATATGAATTGCCCTTGCGGGAGATTTTCGTTTGTTGTTTTATTTTTTCAAAAAACCTGAGAATTTATAAAAACCTAACGAGTTTATGCAAAGGTTGTAAAACCTGTTGGGTTTAGTTTCATCACGCTACATAACCACGGCTCCCTCGGTTGCCCCATACGTTAAAGTGAGCTTCTTTTTGGCTTTTCCATACCCGGTTTTTAAAATTTTGATGCCTGTGCTTTTGACACCACTTACATTTAATAACAGCTCAGTATCTTTTAAGTAATCAATATTATCGAGCGTTATGTTTTTGCTGTTGTGAATGTTGAGAACAGGATCGGAATCGCTGCTGTAAAATTTGATATTCTTCAACACAAAACCGTCCGCCTCTGTCATGTCCAGCCCCTTTACTGCTTTAAGTGTCATGTCTTTTAAAACAATATTTTTTACATTCATTTCCGGTAACCCCCTTACAAAAACACCTTTGGCAGCGTTGTTACAGGTTATGTTGGATGCATAAATATTGCGGAACTGCGGGGTTTCTTCGGTTACCGGCAGGGTCTCTACTCTTGGTGGTTCCCTTTTTTCACCAGCCAGTGCTACCGGGTCCTGCGCAGCATAATACATGTCGAACAAAATAGCTTCCGCAACAATATCTTTCATGTTGATATTGTTCATGAATATGTTTTCAACAATGCCACCACGACCACGGGTAGTTTTAAAACGCAGCCCTATATCGGTACCTATAAAAGAACAATCATCTACATAAATATTGCGGGCACCGCCGCTCATTTCACTCCCTACCACAAACCCGCCATGCGCATGGTAAACCGTGCAATTGCGAATGATCACGTTCTCGGTAGGCATACCTCTTTTTCTACCTTCGGCATCCCTGCCCGACTTAATACAAATACCATCATCACCCACATCGAACACACTATTTTCAATTAGCACATTCTTGCACGATTCAACATCAATTCCATCGCCGTTTTGTGCATACCAGGGGTTCTTCACCTGTACATTCCGTACGGTCAAATCTTCGCACATTAACGGATGCAAACACCACGCTGGCGAGTTTTGAAAAGTGACCCCTTCTAACATTACTTTTTTACACTGGTTGAAAACGAGCAGGTTTGGGCGCAAAAATTCTTTTATCTCCAGCAAGTCGGCCATCGATTTACCAGGCGTTATAACTCCCGGATTTTTGAGTTGCGATCCTTTCAAAGAGCGATTGTTTGGATACCATGTTTTTTTATCATCGCTTAAAACACCACCGGAGGCAACTTTTTGTTTCCATTGCGATTCGGTAAGCTTATCCTTTTTAACCATGCGCCAGGCATCGCCACCTCCATCAATAATACCATAACCGGTTATAGCAATGTTTTGCTGGTTGTTTGAAAACAGTGGCGACTGGTTTCGCCATTGCGGAAGTCCTTCCCAGTTACTTTTTACAAGAGGATATTCGTTAAAGTCGGTGGTAAACTGCAGCAAGGCATTTCTTTTTAAATGCAGGTTTACATTGTTCTTTAATTCAACCGGGCCGGTTAGCCATGCCCCTGCCGGTATCACCACTACACCACCCCCTTTTTTACTGCAGGCAGTAATAGCATCGTTAATGCTTTTTGTGTTTAACGTGATGGCATCGGGTATTGCGCCAAATGCTACAATACTTACAGTGTCCTTTTTAAAAGCCGTACTTTTTATTACAGGCTTTTGGGCAATACATTTAAAGCTAAATAAGAGAGATAATGAAACAATGGCAAGAAATCGATTCATAATGCATTTTAGTAAAGATGAAATAAAATTGCTAAAACGACCGGATGCAAATAGGGAACAACGTGGCTGGTGAGTGAATTTGCCCTACCACGGGTTTGCAGGCAATCGTTTAAGTGGATAAACTTAGTTAAGTATGCTGATTTTGTGGGGAAGGAAGAAAGAGTTTTAACCCCTTTTTCTACGCAAACGTTCCCGAATAGCATTAAAAAATCGGGCAAACCGTGAATGTGTTTTTACCGCAAATCTCTGCTCAGTAGTTTAGGGCAACCTCAAAAAAACAATCGTTCCAAATTTTAACAGCTTCAAAACTTTAAGCATAAAGTTGATGCGCTTCATAACCCTGATTTTACGCTTCGTTGCTTACTGGGTAATTAATACCAAGCCTGATAGCCATTAATCCACTAATACCTTGGAGATCCTCTAAAACAAGGTTTTCTACCTCGTTTTTTAGCACCCCTTTATCCTGCAAAAATTCAATGTGCTCCCTGTAAGCATCCATATCTTTTTGGTTGTTGAATACAATAGCGATACAATCCGGTTTAGACAGGCGTTCCATTGTATCCTGTATTTTGGCTTTATCAATTCGCTTTTTTATCACCTCGTATTTAATGTTGTAAGATCCTTCCACATCAAACCTGCGTTCATCTTTTCTAAAACTAATATCGATGGGAGTACTATAAACCAGGATGATTTGGGTGGTTTGCAATGGGATGGGCAAATGTTTTTCCAACTGGTGATTCAAAATTGCAACTTGTGCCATTGATGTGATTTGCCATAGCCGGAGATTTTTTAAATGAATTGAATTATATGGCTGACCGGGAACAATAGAGGGTCCTATATAGATATTGTATTCCAGTCCATCGGTCCTAAACTTTTCAAAATAGAAGGGATAAAGTTCCTGCAGTTTGTGTACTTCATTTTCAAAAAATAAGACCATATTGTCGTTAAGCAACTGAACACTTTGTTGGTAGGCACGCCTTTGTTTGTGAAAAAATCCAGTTTCCATTTCTGTACTATCAAAATAATTATTTACAGGTATTTCCACCTGGGGATGGCGTTGTGTGAGATAATGTAACAGTGGTTCTAATTCGGCGTGAAAAAAGTCGTTGACCTTCAATTCATTTTCTACAGATAATTCATTGGTTATCCTGCTCAAAAAAGTTTTGCATTTATATTCAAGACCTTCCAGCAAGGGCAACGATATTTTACCGGCAATCTCCCGAAGTAATTCGGCGGTGCAGGTAAGCTGCGCCTGGCAATCCAGCATACAAGCGGAATTTCTTTCAACCGATGAATTGCGAATGTCAACCGATCCATACAGAGGATGCACCTCTTTAAAAACAATGTTATCCAGTTGCCCGGGGTGCTGATCGCTGATCGTTTTTATATACTCCCAGGCAACCTTATTAAATTTCCATTCAACCGAAGGCTGAAGCGATGTGAATTTTTCCTTCACTACTTTTTCGATCCTCGAATTGAATAAGCGGATCATAAAATGAAACACATCGGCAATGATTGGGAAAGCCAGTTGAATGTGTTCTATAGATGCTTCGGTAATGATACCTGCTTCACTGGAAGCAAGCTCAAAAATGCCTAATAATGCCTCGCGGGTTTTTATAGGGAAAGCCATATAGCTGTTAATTCCCTGTTCCTCCAAACCGTTTAAAAAGGGGTGATGTTTGCGCAGGTGTGCATCTACTTTTGAATAGATGAACGGACGGTGTCCGCCGGCGAAAAGTTCAACAACATCTTTCCTGCTTATCCTGTTTTTTACATCCTCCCCATTCAAGTGAAGCAGTATAGGTTTTGACGTGAAAGTTTCATCATACACCACTTCATCATTCAAACTAAAAAAGGGTGTTATGCCCATTTTAATCTTGGAATCGTGCAACAACTCTCCCATAGACTCCTGCACTTTTTTTAGCGTTGCTTCTATTCCAAATGAATGCATATTTACGATGGCGTTATTTAACTGGTTGATCGCAGCCTGTTCGCTTACATCCTCCACCTGCAGTACCAGGAAACCTTCAATACAAAATGAAGCAAATGGAAACTGACCGAGCGAGGCAAAATACTCCGCCTCGGGCAGGTACAACAACTCATGCCAGTCGGGCTTGTAATCGGGCAGTTGTCCGCTTACAGTCACTTCAGTAAACCGGCTATCGATCTTAATTTTGAAGTGGCGGGTAGTGTTCAATTCAGCATTGTATGCTTTCTTAAAAAAGTGCTGCACGTTATCCGGCCACCGTTTATAATATCGTTCAAGTATATGTTTTTGAAAATAACGGAGCAGGTTGTATTCGTCTTTGGATGTAGCAAAATCTATCTTTTCATCAACTACCAGTTTTTTAAACGAATCGGTGTAGTGAACAAAAGTTTCCGGTTGCATAAATGCCAAAGCAAGTGGGGAATCGTCTAAAACCGATGTTAGCGGCAGCACAGACATTTGCACCAGGTTTAATAGCTCCCTGTGCGATGCATTTAATATTTCGTGCCTGAAGGGAACAAGGAGTTCAGGATATTTTTCAAATTTATGAACGAGGTAACTGTAAAATTTTGCACGCATACCGCTGGAGGAAGCCATGCGGTTTTTCAAAAACTTTACATAGGGGCCAAAGGAGGCATTGAACTGAAAATCTCTTTTCGTTTTTTGATTGACAATAACGGATTGCAAAATTTCCATGAAACCTGTGTATTGTCTGATAAGTTACAATCAATTCGGTGAGTATGCTACAAAACGTGCATGAGTTTAATGAATGGGTATGTGTAAGCAGTAAAAGTTAGTTTGACCTGGTGGAATAAATATGGGTAGATGCAAATAGCATTTCACTTACCGAGCATTTTATTTTTCAAGAGTTAATTTTTCTTTGTTTGTTTTTACATTTAAGAAAAAAAATGTCGCGCAGACATCCGGTGCATACTATTTGCCTCAATTGTGGCACCCATTTTAAATCGAACTTCTGTCCTGAGTGTGGGCAAAAGGCAGAGGTAGAACGCTTAACAGCATCGCACCTGTTGCACGAAACGGTACATTCCATCACCCATTACGAAAAGGGTTTTTTGCACACCCTTTGGTTGTTTTTAATAAAACCCGGCAATGCGGGAATGAAATATTTGAGCGGAAAACGCAAGGAGTTTCAAAAACCTGTGGGCTATATTCTAATTCTTACCGGTGTTTATATTATCCTCCACAATTTCATCATTAACCAGTACGATTATCATTATCTCTCCAGCAACTCGGCAATCACCTTTGAAGAACAATCGAACATTTTTTTGCGAAAACATTTTACACCATTTATCTTTTTTATACTGGTGATTTCTGCTTTTATCATTTACATAGTGCTCGCAAACAAACGCTATAATTTTATTGAGATACTTACCCTGTGTTTATATGGAGGCGGCGTTTATTTTATGATACTAACGGTGAGTGATTTGATATTGGGGGTAGTGTTTCAAATAAACATACTATCGGGGGGCGTTTTTTTGTGGCAAACAATTGCTTCCGCAGTTTATAACTTTTGGTTTTGTTTCGATTTTTTTAAGAAGGTTCGAATGCGGTTTTTTGGTTTACGGATGATAATTACCGCAACCATTATTTCACTGGCAGGTCTTGCAATTATGAATTATTTGCCCCTGGTACTTGTGAAGATTTTTGGATGAGAGTGATAGAATAGGAAGATAGTCCACCTGTTCTTTTCCTTTAAAAACAGGAATGATGAAAGGTTTCTATTTAGCTTCTTTTGCCCGGTGGCAGATGATCTCCACAGAAAAGCTAAAAGCAAGCGCAAAAGCTACCGACTCCCATAACAACCGGTCAACAAACGCCGATTTCAACAGCATCACAAAACAAAATACACTGGTAACTACGGTTAGGGCATTCTTTTCTGATAGATATTTTTTCATACTGTGACCTTTAGTGGCTTTGGTTACAAATGTAACGCACAACAATTTTTAGCGGTAATCATTCCACGGTTAAGTGCTTAATTTTCTATTAAACTTTATACCAACATTTATATGGAGGTGAGGGTTCGCTTTTATCTTTGCCATACAATTTTGTCCGCCATGCAAGCGGGTCCAGGTACTGGAATATTGTTTTCGGGGTGATGATGATGCTTTGAAAACGATAGCTAAAATGAAAACATATGGCACCACTACACAACCGGGTTTCGCAAAAGGAACTGAAGGAACTATTGATGAATGAAACTGAAAAACGCCTTACCCTCAGTTTTTACCAGTATCACCCTATTCAAAATCCTGCGGAGTTTAGGGATAAATTGTATAAAGGCTTAAACCCCCTGAATATTTTTGGAAGGATTTACGTGGCAAAGGAAGGCATCAATGCCCAAGCCAGCAT
>JANPIA010000515.1:0-8105 GCA_031424735.1 Segetibacter sp. | reverse complement strand
CTCGTTGAGGGTTTCGCAAACTTTACCATTGATGCCTTCATAATCGACCGGCATCCTTGCAGTGAAGTTTCCATTTTTTACTTCGTTCAAAACCCGGATGAGTTCCTTATTATAGCGGGATTCTGAAGGATCGCTGTAGCGGTTTTGGGTGGCTGTTAAATTATTGGACCTGGGGATTTTTTTTGTTGTAGATGGAAACCCATTTGCACCGTTCATGTTTTTGGCTACAGAAGCGGCACCAACAGAAACTTTTTTAGTTGCCATAGTTATGGAAAATTTAGTTTCAAATGTATGATTAAAATGTACTTAAAATGATATATGAGCGCCGGTATTGCGGTGGCTGAGAGAGTTTTTTTTTTCACCTGCAAAACCTTTGGATTATGTATAACGGCTATGAATTATGAATTAGTTTTATTGTTTTTCTTACTCCTCTTCACTACATCAACCTGCCAATTATGAGACACATTATCAGGCTTACAGCAAATTGTCGAGCATGGCGACAAACAAGATCATCCAGGTTTATAAAACAATAAAAGGCAAACCAACGTTGTAAAATCAAAAATGCCCTGCAGCAATGCAAGGCATTTTTGATTACATAACGTTGGCTATCAAATCACGATCAACGCATCACCATAACTGAAGAAACGGTATTTATCTTTAATAGCTTTTTTATAGGCTTCCATAGCCAAGTCGTACCCGGCGAATGCGCAGGTCATAATTAGCAAACTTGTTTTGGGTAGATGGAAATTGGTTACAAGCGCATCAGCCACATTGAAGTTATAAGGTGGATGTATGAAGTGATTGGTCCAGCCTTCGCTTGGTTTCAATAGTTTTTGCGCGGTGAAACTGCTTTCCATTGCACGCATGGTAGTGGTGCCGATAGAGCAAATCCGGTTGCCGTGCTCTTTGGCTTTATTTACAATTTTACAGGCGGTTTCTTCTATACGATAATACTCCGCATCCATTTTATGTTTGCTCAGGTCCTCTACTTCTATCGGTCGGAAAGTGCCAAGCCCTGTATGCAGGGTAACTTCCGCAAAGCGAATACCTTTTATTTCGCACCGCTTAATTAACTCTTTACTAAAGTGAAGTCCGGCTGTAGGCGCAGCAACAGCACCCTCGTGCTTTGCGTAAACTGTCTGGTAACGCTCACGATCTTCTTCGTCTGGCTTGCGTTTTATATATTTTGGCAACGGCGTTTCACCCAAAGCTTCTAACTGCGCTTTAAATTCTTCCTCAGTGCCATCCCATAAAAAACGGATGGTTCTGCCACGGCTGGTAGTGTTATCAATAACTTCTGCAACCAGTTCATCTGCATCGCCAAAGTATAGTTTATTACCTACCCTTATTTTTCTTGCGGGATCAACAATTACATCCCAAAGGCGGTTGGGTTTATTTAATTCGCGCAGCAAAAAAACTTCAATTTTAGCACCAGTTTTTTCTTTACGTCCGTACATGCGGGCGGGAAAAACTTTGGTATTATTTACAACAAAAACATCTTTATCATCAAAATAATCTATGATGTCGCGGAAGTGTTTGTTTTCTATTTGACCGGTTTTGCGATGGATGACCATCAGGCGGCTGTCTTCTCTTTTTTTAGCGGGGTTTTGCGCGATCAGGTTAAGGGGAAGATCAAATTTGAATTGCGATAATTTCATGTGTTCTTTTGATAATTTGTCAGCCTGTCACATGTATTATCCCTTGTTTGCACCCGGGCAAGTGTCATGTTACGGCATGATTTGAAGGCGGCGAAAGTACGACAAATACGCCTACAAAACTTTAAATAAATGTAAAAGGAGCCTCTGCGGGCTCCTTCAATTTTCATAAACATTTATAAAAAAGCTATTTTTTAAAGCAGTGAAAAATTTCGTCGCCAGCTTTCATACCATACCGGAAACGTTCGTTGTGGCTAAAGGTTCCCGCAAAGTCTACCATATTTACCTCAAAGCCAGCATCAAACAAACGGTCAATATAATCGCGCCCATAAACGCGTACATGATCCTGCTGTCCAAATAGCTCAAGCCTTTTTGCTGGGTTGTTAATAGACGTGTCTTCAAAAGTGACTGCACGTTTTTTGTCAACCGGGGAATTTAAAATTGACCATCCCCCTGGTTTTAAAACACGATGCATTTCAGTGAGTGCTTTCCTGTCGTTAGGTACATGCTCCAGTACATGGTTGCATATAATTACGTCGAAAGTATTGTCAACAAATTTGAGATCGGTAACATCCATACGGATGGTTTTTCGCCCATATCCATATTCTTCTGGATACTTGTCGATGGGGTAATATTCAATATTGGGAAGTTGGGAAAACTTGCGGTAAAAAAAACTTTCGGGTGCTACGTTCAACACTTTTAACGGTTCGCTGAAAAAATTGGTCTTCTGTTGAAGGTATAACCAGATAGTGCGGTGCCTTTCCAGCGCATCGCAGCTTACGCAACGCGAGTTAGCCCTCTTTTGTAAACCTGCGGGAACAAAGGTTACAAATTTATTGCTGCAGCATGGGCAATGTACCGTGTCGCCCTTCAGCGCAAAGCTCAACCACTTATTGCGAATAGCTGCCGGTCCAAGATTGCGCTTCAATGTTTGTAAAAAATGTTTTACATCCAATGAAATGGCAGCATTCGGCTGGAAATTTCCTAAATCTAAATAACCTGATTTTGCCTCAAGGGTTTTGGCCTCATTAAGGATCATGTGTTGATATTTGGTTTTTCACGGATTGGAAGGTTGTTGGAAAGAAGCTAAAACAAGCTTAATCTTATTCAAAAACCCCCTGATTTGGTATCTTCATTCAATAAACGAAGAAGTAAATAAAAAATTTTAGGACCTCGTTAGTTTTCTTACAATATCCATTAGAATTTATTATTCCAACAGTTAGCTATGCAGAATTTTATTGTGAAGTGCCTGGTGATGGCAATGGGGTTTTTTTGTATCGTCACCAATTCGAAAGCGCAACAGATTAAAAAATATCCCAGCCTTTTTTGGGAGATTAGCGGCAATGGTTTAACAAAACCATCGTACCTGTTTGGCACCATGCACGTAAGCAGTAAAATGGTGTTTCATCTCAGCGATTCATTTTATCATGCAATTAGAAATTGCGACGCAGTTGCACTGGAACTTAACCCTGAAACCTGGCAGGGACAAATGTTCAGGATGCAAAAAGCGCAGGTAAATTTTGCCAAATTTGCTGCAGGCTCACCAAGCGATTACCTGAATGAACAATCATTTTTACTGAATAAATATGAAGACAATTTGAAGAAAGCGCTGAGTGAAGAACCAACAGCGGTAAACAGTTTGTTGTATAGAACCTACCAGCCCCAGGCAGATTTTGAAGAGAACACCTACCTGGACCTATATATATACCAGACCGGTAGAAAGATGGGTAAGGTGGCTGCAGGTGTAGAAGATTATGTAGAGACAGAACGGTTAATGATGGAAGCCTATGAAGACATGGCGAAAGAGAAGATAAGAAAGACGATTGATACGGATGGAGAGTCGATGTACACTATCCAAAGGAAACTGCAGGATGCTTATCGTAAAGGTGATCTCGACCTGATGGATTCTCTCGATAAAATAACAGCAACATCTCCTGCCTTCAACGAAAAATTTCTTTACAAAAGAAATGAAATACAGGCAAATTCCATCGACACCATCTTACATACAAAAAGTTTATTTGTTGGGGTTGGGGCTGCCCATTTGCCAGGTGAGCGTGGCGTGATAGAACTGCTTAGGAAAAAAGGATATAAACTGCGGCCCATATTTATACAAGACAGAGATGCAGGACAGAAAGAGCAGGTAGATAAAATGCGCGTGCCGGTAAATTTTGCACCCCTTATTACCGACGATGGAATGATTAGTATGAAAGCACCCGGTCGTTTTTTTAAAAGGGAAGACAGGAGTATTAATGATAGCTGGCAATATGCCGACATGAACAACGGATCGTATTATATGCTTACCCGTTTGCATAACCATGCTGCTATGCTGCGGCAAACTGAAAAGGATGTACTGTTTAAAATAGACAGTATGCTGTATGAAAATATACCGGGAAAAATCATTCGGAAAACATCCATAATCCGTAATGGTTACAGCGGGTTTGATATACTGAACAAAACACGCCGCGGCGATATGCAGCGTTACCACATTTTTGTAACCCCTTTTGAGGTAATGGTTTTTAAAATGAGTGGTAACGATAATTATGTTGAGGGTAAGGAAGCGGAAATTTTTTTTAGTTCAATACAAATAAAAGAAAGGGCAACCGAAGGCTGGAAAAAATTTGAACCACGGCAGGGGGGCTTTGCCATTAACTTTCCGCATACACCGGCGGAGAACCTGAATAAAAAAGCAGGTGACCGGGTTGACCGGTGGGAGTACGAAGCACGGGATACTAAAACCGGCAACGCTTATATGGTTTGGAAAAAAAGCGTGAACAATTATTCGTTTTTAGAGGAAGATACTTTTGACCTGGGGTTGATAGAAGAGAGCTTTAAAAAATGGGAGTTGTTGGACAAGCCCCTGAGCCGGAAGCTGGGATCGCAAAATGGGACCCGTTTTTTAGAAATGAAATTTTTATTGAAAAATGGCGAGACGGCAAGGGCGAAGGCTTTTGTAAAAGGTTCGCATTATTTTTTGCTTGCAGCAGTTAGCGCAAGTAAAAATGAAATGCATACTCCTTTTTTCGACTCATTTACTTTTACAGATTTTAAATACAGCGCCGCTTCGCATTTTACCGACACAGCCTTAAACATAGAAGTAACGACGGCTGTTACCCCCGATCTGGACACCTCCTTACGATCGTGGATGAACAAAGCAAACGGTGATAATTTCCTGATCAACAATGAAGACTACTTTAATTATTGGCCGAAAAACCGAAATGCACTTTTTAAGAGCGACTCCACCGGCGAAGCCATTTTTATGTCCGTTGAAACTTTTCCTAAATATTATTACAGCAGAGACTCCGAAAAATTCTGGAACGATAAATTGAGTAGTAAGGAACTGCTGAATGATATGTTTATAAAGCATAAGCAGCCCATTAATTTGGTGGATTCTGCATGGGGTTACAAGGTGGCTTTAGGCGATACCAATTCCTCCCGGCAGGTAAATGCAACACTTCTATTAAAAGGAGATCGTCTTTATCGTTTTATGAGCCTGGGCGATACAAGCAATACCCAGAGTTCATTCATCAAACAATTTTTCAATTCGGTAAGGCCTTATGAAAACAAGGGATCGTCAGTATTTAAGAATAAGCTGTCTCTTTTTTTTGATGACTATTACAGCACAGACTCAGTTACCAAAAAACGGGCAAACAAGTCAATTTCCAACATTCATTTTGGAGCTGGTGGAATAGATAGATTAATGGAGGCAATAGGTAAAGTAAAATTTGGCGATAAGGATTACTTTGAAGTGAAGAGTAAACTTATTGCAGAGCTTGGTTATATTGACGACAGTTGCTGCGTAAAAAAGGTAACAGGGTTTTTAAAAGAAATCTATGAAAAGACAGCGGACACTAGTTACTTTCAAAACCCTGCGCTCACTGCGCTTGCCCGTTTAAAAACTAAGGAATCGTTTAGCTTGCTAAAAAGTTTGTTGCTGCAGGATCCGCCGGTATTTGAGCGAACTTACGAGTACAGCGGTATGTTTAATCAACTGAGTGATACACTTGCACTGGCAAAAAGTTTCTTTCCACAATTATTGCAACTTGCTTCGGTAGAGGATTATAAAGAAAAGATAAATGACCTGCTTTGCGACCTGGTAGATAGTGGCATAGTAAAAGCAGCCGATTATGAATCTTATTTCAGTCAATTGTATTTCGACGCAAAAATTCAGCTAAAAAAATTAAAGAGCCGCGATGAAAAATTACTTGAAAAGTTAACAAAGCAAACGGACGAAGATGCGGTGAGGCGATACGATTATAATAAAGAAAGTGAATCGTCCCCGATTAATCAGTATGCAGTTTTGATGATGCCTTTTTACGATTCAAACCCTGTGGTACCTGCTTTTTTCGAGAAGATACTTCAGTCCAAGGATTTGAATGTACAACTGGAAACGATCCTCCTGCTGTTGCGCAATCATAAAAAAGTGCCGGACAGCTTAATTGAAAACGTAGCATCCAGGGATAAGTTCCGCGCAAAATTATTAGCTGGTTTGGAAAAAATAAGCCGGGCTGCCTTATTCCCTGCAAAATATAAACAGGAGGATGTTGCCCGGAGCTTGCTCATGAATGACAAAGGCGTTGAAAAATTTGCAGCAATTGAATTGGTAAGTAAACGATACTACGAAGAAAGCGGAGAGAAAGGGCAGTTGTACCTTTTTAAATATAAGAGTAAAAAAGACGACGACTGGCAAATGGGCATCAGCGGCCTGCAGCCTTTGAACAATTATCAGGTAAACAGTAATTCCGTAATGGTAAAAATGACAGAGAAAAAATTACTCAACGGTAAGCCGGTGCAGGATCAGTTTGATGAACAAATTAAAAGGCTTATTTATTCCAAACATAAAAGCAGCCGCCGGTTTTATTCGTCAGGTTTTTCTTCTTTTATGAATGATGGTGGCGATGACTACGGTGATTAAAGCTGTTCGCCTGCATGTTGTATCAGCCCTTTGGGTATGGATGCAATGAGCTTTTGCGTGTACGCCGAAGCGGGGCGAAAATAGATCTGCTCCGCATCACCCATCTCTTCAATTTTTCCTTTGTTCATTACCATGATGCGGTCGCTGATGTAACGTACAACCGACAGATCGTGCGATATAAATATGGCGGTAAAGCCGAAGTCTTTTTTCAGATCGTTCAGCAGGTTTAATACCTGCGCCTGCACACTCACATCCAGCGCCGAAACACTTTCGTCGCAAATTACAAACGCCGGGCGTAGCGCCAGCGCCCGTGCAATTACAATACGCTGCCGCTGGCCACCACTAAACTCATGTGGGTAGCGGTAATAATGCTCCGGTTTTAAGTTTACTTTTTCCAGTAACTGCATTACCTCCTCTTTTCGTTGACGGCTATTGTTGCCAATACCATGAACCTGTAAGGGTTCAGCGATCGCTGCACCCACCGTAATTCGTGGATTGAGGGAGGAATAAGGATCCTGGAAAATGATTTGGATTTTCTTACGCAGTTGTCTTAGTTCTTGTTTAGATGCATGGGTTATATCCTTACCCTCGTAAAAAATGTTGCCCGATACAGGTTCTATTAAACGCAAAATCGCCCTTCCTAAAGTTGATTTACCGCAGCCGGATTCTCCCACCAATCCCAGTGTTTCTCCTGCGTACACCTCAAATGAAACGTCATTTACTGCCTTCACAAATTCCCGGTGGGCAAATAGTTTTTTCCTGGCTTTAAACCACACCTGAAGGTTTTCTACTTTTAGTAGGGGTTGATTGGGCTGACCAAGTTGACCGGATTGAATCGTTGAGAGGTTTCCCAACCATTCGCCCGTATTGATTACAGTATTTTCATTCTGACTTTTGACTTTTGACTCTTGAATTTTCTCCGAAATTTCCCCATCATTATTTACCTCCATAAAATCGCCGACAACCGGCAGTTGTTCTCCTTTAGGATGCAGCAATGGTCTGCACATTAGTAAGGCTTTTGTGTAAGGGTGCAGCGGATGCAGGTATACCTGCGATGCTGTTCCCTGTTCAACAATTTTTCCTTTATACATTACCACCACTTTATCGGCTATTTCAGCAACCACGCCCAGGTCGTGGGTTATAAAAATTACCCCCATGTTTTGCTGCTGTTGCAATTCTTTTATGAGCAGGAGTATTGTTTTTTGAACAGTTACATCAAGCGCGGTAGTAGGTTCATCACATATGAGCAGCGAGGGATGGCAACTCATTGCCATCGCAATCATCACGCGTTGTTTTTGCCCGCCGCTTAACTGGTGTGGATAGCGGTGAAACATATTTTCCGGATCGGGCAGGTGTACTTTTTCAAACAGGTCGATCGTTCTCTTTTTTGCTTCTGCGTTACTTCTTTTTTCGTGTAGTAAGATCGCCTCCATTACCTGGTTGCCGCAGGTATGCACCGGGTTGAGCGATGTCATGGGTTCCTGGAATATCATGGAAATGTCGTTACCCCGTATGCCCTGCATGTAGCTGGGAGGGGA
>JANPIA010000514.1:0-4707 GCA_031424735.1 Segetibacter sp. | reverse complement strand
GATACAAATTAGCTGCTTCGCGATTTTGAAAAAATACATCCGGGTTTTGTGCCGTACCACGTACTACAGGGTTGCTTGGAGAAAGCGCACGATCACGATGATTGTTTACTGCGTTGATATCCATCATGGCTTCGATCGCCTTATCTGGAATAACTTCTAATTGGTTCAATTCATGCGATGTGCGGAAGCCATCAAAAATATTTAGGAAGGGTATACGTGAATCGAGTGTTGCAGATTGAGAGATCAGTGCCATGTCCATTACTTCCTGTGGGTTGTTGCCAAACAACATGCTGAAGCCTGTACCACGAACCGCCATCACATCGCTATGATCGCCAAAGATGGATAATGCATGGGTTGCCAATGCCCTTGCTGCAATATGAAAAACAGTCGGCAACAACTCGCCGGCAATTTTATACATGTTGGGTATCATCAACAACAAGCCTTGCGATGCAGTGAACGTAGTTGATAAAGCACCGCCCTGTAATGCTCCATGCAGAGCACCTGCAGCACCTGCTTCACTTTGCATTTCCATTACCCTTGGTACAGAGCCATAAATATTTTTCATGCCCTTTGCACTCCATTCATCTGCCCATTCGCCCATAGTAGAAGAAGGTGTAATGGGATAGATGGCGCACACCTCATTTGTTTTATAAGCAATGTAAGCGGCAGCTTCGTTGCCGTCCATGATTTCGAGGGTTGGTTTTTGCTCCGGCAGAATATCATTCGTGCTTGTGGCAGTTACAGTTTCCATGGCTCAGTTTTAATTTAGCGGTAAAACTACCCCGACCCCTTTTTTTATAAACTGACATAGATCAGTCATGCCACTGTTATTCAGCATTGTTTATACATGCGACAGCAATGGAGCAAATAACATAGTACCCATGCCGGTATTGAATGATGATTTGTTTGGGGAATTAGCTGGATATACATAGGACCATATAAAAAATCACAATGTTAAAAACTTAATTTTAATGATTAAGATGGACAGTACCTTGTTAGAATTTGGGATATGAAAGGTGGACTAAACATACAGCAGGAGGTGGCTTTTAATAATGGTAATGCAGCCAAACGAATTAGTGTGGAAAAACTAAGGGCAGGCAACTATGTTGTAGCCGTGTCCAACGGAAATAAAGTGTCGTATTCTGCTGTGTTTCGAAAGAAATAAATAATTACCGGATCACTGATCATAATAAATTAAAAAGTAAGGATCACGTCTGGTAGTCCTTACTTTTTTGCATTTGCAATACAGGGTTAAGCTAAGTGAAAAATTAAACTTATATCAACACTCCTCAATTAGAAATTCCAACCCGCTGCTTCGGGTAATTATTTTTTTGTGTTTCAGATAATATAAATGCCGCCAGGTCGCCTGCTGTAATTTTACTATTATCTGGCACAGGTAATTTATTTGCAGCCGTATGGTAAATGCTGGTGGCTTCTTCATCTAAAATTTGTGGCGGACAAACAAAGGTCCAGTTAAGATTGCTTTGTGTTAAATGTTCAAAGGCTTTCAGGTGTTCTTTTCCCACCGGTAAATATTGCTGCGGATAGCCAGGGTTCTCAATCATCATCGTTCCATCCGTGGCAGTTAATATGCCTAATCCGCCGACAGCTACTATGCGCAATACCTGGTTTTTTTCCATCTGCTTTACTATGTTTTTAATTCCAAGGCTGCGTGTTTTATCGGTACCATCAAAAGTACCGCCCAATACAGAAAGCACCGCGTCCGAACCGGCAACAGCCATCGATACGCTTTCTTCATCAAACACATATCCTTTGATCGCCTGCATTTTATCATTGCGGTGGTCTTCGTCAATAAGGCTTTCAATGTTTCTACCAAATGCTTTTACTGTATGCCCATTTTGTAATGCAAGTTTTACAAGCCGTTTGCCAACCATTCCGGTTGCGCCAAAAACTGTAAGTATCATGTTTGCAAATTTATTTGTGAGATGATCCCGTAAAAATATACATACAGTATCAAAATAGAAACCGCTTAGCAGTGCGTTCTTTACATCACTACATTAAAAAGCGCCCTGTGCGACGCTTGTCGAATATTACAAATGGTTCAGGCTAATTGTTCGGTTAATTCATCCACCGTAATTCCATAGTGACTTTCATCGTAAACACAAGTGCCGTTTTTTATAACCAATACCTGGGGGCTTTCGTGGTACACGTTAAATTCTTCGGCTACTTTGCTGGAAAGATTACGGTGTGCAATTAGATCTAAGTGATAGAACTCGGCATCCTTCAATTCATCGCTTTTGTCGAGCCTGTTTTTGGCCATGCTACTTATGGAGCAGCGGGTACTGTGTTTAAAAATAACCTGCGGCTTTTCGTTTGAGTTCAATTTTATTTGATGCAATTGTTCGGCATGGGTGAGTTCTATCCAATTCATAGTTTGGTACTGTTGGTTAAAAAGATGGTTGTAAAATAGCTGTGCCGGGGAGAATTCTTATGCTCTGAAATACCTTGGGTTATGGCTTGGGCAACCTCTGCGTGAAGAAGCGCAGGAAGATAACATTCCGGTTAGTAAAACCACTACTAAAAATGCGGCAATTGTCTTTTTCATGATATATCTGTTAACTATAAACGATTTACTTTGCATCCTTATTTTCCAAATATACAATTTTAATGAAAGTTCACTTCATATCGATAGGTGGCAGCGTAATGCACCAGCTTGCCATTGCCCTGAAGCGTAAAGGATACCAGGTTACAGGAACAGACGATGAAATTTTTGAACCCAGTAAATCCAATTTACTGAACGAAGGCTTATTGCCTGCTATGCAGGGATGGCAACTAGCACTTGTTACCGCTGACTTAGACGCAGTTATACTGGGAATGCACGCAAAAGACGATAACCCCGAACTTATCAAAGCAAAAGAACTGGGTCTGAATATTTATTCGTTTCCCGAATATATTTACCAGGAAAGTGTGCAAAAAACCAGGGTGGTGGTTGGTGGCAGTCATGGAAAAACCACCACCACTAGCATGATCATGCACGTGTTAAAAATTGCCCAAAAACATTTTGACTATTTAGTGGGGGCCCGGTTACAAGGTTTCGATCAATCTGTAAACATTACCGATGCACCCGTAATAATATGCGAAGGGGATGAGTACCCGGCAAGCGCCTTACAGCGTCGCCCAAAGTTTCATTTCCTTTTTCCGCATATTGCAATTCTTACCGGGATTGCCTGGGACCACATCAATGTGTTTCCCACTTTCGACTTTTACCTGGAGCAGTTTAGCACTTTTATAGGAATGATTGAAAAAGGTGGTGTATTGATATATAACAGTACCGATGAGGTATTATGCAAACTTGTTGAAGACTGCAAAAGAACCGATATCCGTTACCAGCCCTATGATGTGCCTGACCATTCAATAGCGAATGGTAAAACCAGGATAACGCTCGAAAGTGCATCCGCCAACTTGAAAGTTTTTGGCGACCACAATCTTCTAAACCTGCACGCCGCCTATTTCGCCTGTAAAGAGCTGAACATTGATGCCCGCACTTTTGCAGATGCTATAGCAGGTTTTACCGGTGCTTCAAAAAGGCTTGAGCTCATGAGCAGCAACCCGCTCACAAATGTGTACCGCGACTTTGCACATGCTCCCAGTAAAGTAAAAGCGACCATTGAAGCAGTAAAACAACAATACCCAAACCGGAAACTGGTTGCGGTTTTAGAACTGCATACCTTCAGCAGCCTCAACGAAAATTTTATGCGTGAGTATGCTGGTTCGCTGGATAAGGCAGATGACGCTGTTGTGTTTTACTCAGCACATGCATTGGAATTAAAACGGATGCCCAATCTTGACAGGACTACAGTACAATTGGGTTTTGCAAAGCCGGGGCTGATGGTATTGAACGATAAAGATGAGTTGAAAAAGTGGCTTGAACTTCAAAACTATGCAAATGCCAACCTCGTTTTAATGAGCAGCGGAAACTATGATGGTTTGGATATTCAATCATTTGCTTTAGCTATTACAAGTGCTTAAGGTTATTTATCAATATATTTTTACAGAAATGAACTCGTTTCAAAACAATTTTGAACCATCAAAATACCATTCCGCAGCTTCCATAACTTTCAATTAAATTTGCCCCGAAAATCTTCTAATGAAATTACAACTCTCTCGTCCCATCGCTTTCATCGATCTTGAAACTACCGGAACAAATTTAGCCACTGACCGCATTGTTGAACTGGCAATCGTACGCGTTTCTCCCGATGGAACCCGTCAGGTAAAACGTAAGCTGATCAACCCATTGATGCCCATACCAAAGGGCTCAACCGATTGCCACGGTATTACGGATGAAATGGTAAAAGATGTGCCCACTTTTAAACAAGTGGCTAACGAAGTAAAACAGTTTATTGAGCATTGCGATATAGCTGGTTACAACAGTAATCGTTTTGATATTCCGTTACTTGTCGAAGAGTTTTTACGAGCCGGTATGGACTTTACGATTGTTGGCAGAAAGTTGCTGGATGTGCAAAGAATTTTTCACATGATGGAACAGCGGACGTTGAGTGCGGCTTATAAATTTTATTGCCAAAAAAACCTGGAAGGAGCACACGGCGCAGAAGTAGATGTCACTGCCACATTTGAAATATTAGAGGCACAATTAGATCGTTACCCGCAGATAGGACAGACCATTGACGCTATTTGTACTTTTTGCGGTGAGGAAGACATTGTTGATTTTGCCCGTCGTTTTATAAA
>JANPIA010000513.1:0-1571 GCA_031424735.1 Segetibacter sp. | reverse complement strand
GAAAGATTGAAATGAGGTAGATGAGGTTACGGTTCGGACTAACAGGGCCAGGTGTGGCCTCAGGTTCGTCCACCACTTTGTTGTTTAACGTGTTAGAAGAATAAGACAAAGCGGCTTCTTCACGGCGTTGCAAAAGGAAGTTATAAATGTTGCTCTTGATGCTGTGTTCGCGGCTAATGTCTACCAACTCTCTTTCCTTCTGCGGTATCTGTTGCATAATGGATGAGTAAGCGCCGTTGGTAGCAGAAAGGTTGTTTCTGCTGGCCATCAAGCTTCTTTGCTGGCTCTCAATGTTTTCTAAGATGCCTGGTTTTATCTTATTGATCTCGTCGGTAACCGCGACCATGGTCGGGTTATTTTCAGCAGTCGTTTTCTTCAATTTTTCTGCCTCCAACACAGCGTCATACAGTTTGCTCAACAACTGCGACAGCATAGGATCGTTTACGCCAAGGGTAGAAGGCACGACACCACCCGCGCTGTTCTTTGACTGTACATAGCTTTGTACCTGCTTCAGCACAGCCATTTGCATATTGATGTCAGACAACTTCTGATCGTTGGTGCTCACATTTTCCAGGAAAAGACGCCCTTGTGAGCTGATATCCAAAGCACCACGCGATTTGAATTGCTGAATTTTGCGTTCGATTGAATCAAGGTCTTGCTTTACGTACTTCAACCGATCCTCCACGAAAGAGGATGTATTGGCGGCAAGATTGTTTTTTTCGTCGCTAAGTATCTTATTGTACCCGGTAAGCATACCCTTCAGAAAATCCTCCGCCCTTGCTGGTGACTCATCCATAATGGAGAGGCTAACAACAGACGATAATTTACTTACAGCGCCAACCGCCAGCCTTGACTCAAAACTGTTTATAATGTATTTGGGATTAGTAAGGGTAAAGTAAAGCGGCTTGTCAGTTCTCTTGAAGTTGCCGGAATTTGGCACGAACCGCATTACACCGTAGCGGGTCTTTACCCACTCGTTAAGGGAGTATCGGTAATTGTCAAGAATCACCTGTTTTTTTGAAGGCTCATAGGCGAAATACACCTTTTGGCTCGTCTTGATCGTATCAGGATTGCGATAATGAATTTTGATGGGCGACTGCTCGTACACAAGCTCGGGTTTGAAGCGGCCTTCCTGGTAAACGGAAGCATACAGGTTTAAATCGAAAACCACTTGCTTTACCAGCGACTTCGACTTAAGTACTTCTATTTCATTCTCTACAATCTTTTTTGAGGAGAGATAGTCGAGTGATTCACTCAGCTTGGATTCGTCCGAACCCTTCTTTTCATCTTTAATTAAAATACTGGCTGACGCCTGGTAAAGCGGTGCTTTGTATTGCAAAAAAGCCCAGGCGCCCGCTACAGAAACTGCAAGCAATACCAAAAACAATGGCCAATATGGAAAAAATTTATTCCATAATTGAAGAACCAAATTATCTTCCTTCTTCTTTCCAATTTTCATAATTCCATCATTTTTTTGCAAATCAACAACCACTCACTTTTATATATAAAAAAGTGGCCAAAAGTATCAAAAATCTTTAACAAGTTCGACGTTAAGTACGTCCATTCCTCCC
>JANPIA010000512.1:0-5828 GCA_031424735.1 Segetibacter sp. | reverse complement strand
GGAGGTGCTTGTTCGCCCCAGCCAGGGAGTGCACCTTGTGGTTAACAAATCTTTCTTTAACAGCAATAGCGCTTTAATGATACCGGAGACTGCCGACGGACGGGTCTTGTTTGCGGTACCCTGGCACAACCATGTTTTATTGGGCACTACCGATACTCCGTTAGAAAAACATTCCCTCGAACCACAGGCGCTGGAAGCGGAAGTACAGTTCATCCTAAATACAGTAAAGCAGTACCTCACCAACCCACCTGCAGAAAAAGATGTGCTAAGTGTATTTGCAGGCCTCCGTCCGCTGGCTGCTCCCGGCAAAAACACAAATAGCACCAAAGAAATTTCACGGGATCATAAATTAATAGTGAGTGATACGGGGTTGGTTACCATAACAGGCGGAAAATGGACCACCTATAGAAAAATGGCAGAGGAAACACTTAACCGTGCAATAGAAGTAGGCAAAATGCCTCCGGTAAAATGTGAAACTAAATCAATAACCATTCATGGTTGTACAACATCATTATCACCCAAAAACCACTTGGCCGTATATGGCACTGATGCCGACAGAATACAATGCCTTATAAAAGAATTTCCTTCCCTAGGCAAATCGTTGGTTCCAGGGTTTCCATATACAGAAGCAGAAGTACTCTGGTCGGTACAAAATGAAATGGCCAGGACAATTGAAGACGTATTAGCCAGGCGTTTGCGAATATTATTTTTGGATGCCAATGCCGCAATTGAAGCTGCACCCCGGGTTGCAAGCTTAATGGCTGCCGAACTCAACCGTGATGAAGAATGGAAGAACACGCAATTAGCAGAGTTTCGGTTACTTGCCAATCAATATTTGCTAACGAACAAAACATCAGTTGTTGCAACGTCAAAGGCAAAGAATTTGGCTAATGAAATGAGATACTAACTTTTGCATTTTCAACTATCGATAAAATAAATCTTGCCAAGATGAACTCAGAAAAATATATTCTTTCGCTCGACCAGGGTACCACCAGTTCCCGTGCAATTGTATTTGATCACGGGGGAAACATTGTTTCGGTTGCTCAAAAGGAGTTCACACAAATCTATCCTCAGCCAGGCTGGGTTGAGCATGATGCAACCGAGATATGGTCTACCCAGGCTGCAGTGGCAGCCGAAGCTATTTTGAAAGCCCGTCTTTCTCCACAAAATATGGCGGCAATCGGTATCACAAACCAACGGGAAACCACCGTGATATGGGATCGCGAAACAGGTAAGCCAATCCACAACGCCATTGTTTGGCAAGACAGGCGTACGGCAGATTTCTGCAACAGTTTAAAGCAACAAGGTCTTGATAAAATCATCCAGGAAAAAACAGGATTGATTGTGGACGCCTACTTTTCGGCAACAAAAATTAAATGGCTTTTAGACAATGTTGAAGGTGCCAGGCAAAAAGCAAACGATGGTAAGCTTGCATTTGGCACCATCGACTCATGGCTTATATGGAATTTGACTGGAGGAAAGGTGCACGTTACAGATGTGACAAATGCCTCCCGAACAATGATCTATAACATTAATACACTTGGTTGGGATGAAGCGTTACTGAAGATGATGGATATCCCTGCCGGCATTCTCCCGCAGGTTCGTTCGTCAAGCGAAGTATATGGTGAAACCGCGGGCAATATTTTAGCTACAAAAATTCCGATAGCCGGTATTGCCGGCGATCAGCAGGCGGCATTATTCGGGCAAATGTGTACCAAAGTAGGCATGGTAAAAAACACCTATGGTACCGGTTGTTTTATGTTGATGAATATTGGTGATAAGCCAACTTTATCTAAAAACCGGTTGCTAACTACGATCGCCTGGAAGATTGGAGACGATGTACAGTATGCATTGGAGGGAAGCATATTTATGGGCGGAGCAGTGGTGCAATGGTTGAGGGATGGTCTTGGAATTATTTCCTCGTCGGCGCAGGTAGAGGAACTTGCTAAAAAAGTGGAGGACAATGGCGGAGTTTATTTAGTGCCTGCATTTGCCGGGCTGGGCGCTCCTTACTGGAACCAGGAAGCACGGGGAACAATTGTGGGAATGACACGTGGCTCAACAGCCTCACATATTGCCCGGGCATCGTTGGAAAGTATTGCATTTCAAACCATGGAAGTATTAAAAGCAATGGAAGCAGATTCCGGTGTGCCCATACAGGAGCTGCGGGTTGATGGTGGCGCCACCGTAAACAATTTACTAATGCAAATTCAGGCCGATGTATTACAAACTACGGTGGTTAGGCCAGAGATAACTGAAACAACCGCCATGGGCGCAGCCTATCTTGCCGGCCTTGCGGTTGGTTATTGGAATAGTGTAGAAGAAATTCAAAAGCAGTGGAAAATTGAAAGAAGTTTTCAGCCTGTAATAGGCGATACTTCTGCCTTGATTAAAGGATGGCACCGGGCTGTTAAAACATGTGAAGCCTGGTCTAAACTTTAATTCGGTGTTGCTTATTTATTTGTTCATTTAAACTTAACCTCCATCAAACCAAAACAGAAACTTTATGACCGAATTTTCCGCCGAATTAATTGGAACCATGTTGCTGATCATTTTAGGAAATGGGGTAGTCGCAAATGTTGTACTAAAAGGAACGAAAGGACATAATAGTGGGTGGATGGTGATTACCACAGGATGGGCTTTGGCTGTTTATGTAGGGGTTGTAATTGCGGGACCCTATAGTGGAGCGCATTTAAATCCGGCAGTTACAATTGGCCTTGCTATAGCCGGAAAATTTGCCTGGAGCAAGGTGGCGATGTTTATACTTGCCCAGTTAATAGGTTCTGTTATTGGTGCGGTGGTAGTATGGCTGGTTTACATCGATCATTTTAAAACTACCAACGACCCGAACACAGAAATGGCTGCGTTTTGTACAGCGCCTGCAATAAATAACCGGCTATTCAATTTGCTAAGTGAAATTGTTGGAACCTTCGTTTTAGTATTTGTAATATTTTATTTCACGAATGCAGAGATCACCGACCAAAAAACACCCATTGGGCTTGGATCGCTAGGCGCTATACCGGTAGCTTTTTTAGTATGGTCAATAGGGCTTTCGTTGGGCGGTACAACTGGTTATGCAATAAACCCTGCCCGGGACTTAGGCCCCAGGTTAGCACATGCTATTTTGCCATTAAAAAATAAAAGCAGTACCAACTGGAAGTATGCGTGGATACCAATAGCGGGACCATTTATTGGTGCAGGACTGGCGGCAGTGTTATTTATGCTGTTAAATGGAAAGTAAACACGAAACAAAATTATTCGGGCCAATAAAAAGTTTTTGGAACTGAACCTGCAAGCCTTACTGCAATATGTTGCAACAGGTTTATACACACACTATCAATTATTACACTATGACAAAATTTAAGCTCACTTGTCAATTCAAACTAAAGCGTGTTTGGCTGAGTACAACGTTTGTGCTGTTTGCGTTTACAGGTTTTGCCCAGCAAAAAATAACAGGCACCATTAGAGACGCCGCTAATGAACCGCTGGAAAATGTTAGCGTTTCGGTGAAGGGCACATCAAGGGGAACGACGACCAATGCGAGCGGCACCTTCTCCATTATTGCTAATGAAAATGAAACACTAGTAGTAAGTTTTGTGGGCTTTCAAACCCGTGAAGTAAAAGTGGGAAAACAAACTACGATCAACATCAGTATTACAGAATTATCCAACCAACTGGATGGCGTGGTGGTAACCGCTTTAGGCATTAAGCGTGAAGAAAAGTCGCTGGGTTATGCCACCACAACAATTACATCGGAACAATTGAATGATGCAAAACCAGCCAACTGGACAGATGCTTTATCGGGCAAAGTAGCCGGGCTGAATCTTATCAGGTCCAATAGCGGACCTACGGGCTCTAATAAAATCATACTCCGGGGCGAGAACAACCTTACCGGTGAAAATGAAGCGCTTATTGTTATAGATGGTGTAGTGATAAGCCAGGGAAGTGGTCGGCGCAATGCAATAGGTGGAGAAGTAGTGTATGGTACCGGCAGCGATAACATGCCTGCCGATTATGGCAGCGGCATCAACGATATTAACCCCGAGGATATAGAGTCTGTGACCGTTTTAAAAGGCCCCGGCGCATCAGCATTGTACGGACAACGGGGTGCTAATGGCGCAATAATTATTACTACTAAATCAGGCTCTGCAAAACGAAAAGGGTTAGGGTTAACGTTCAATTCAAACGCTTCCATTGAAAAGTTTAACAACAGCAAGCCCGACCTTCAATATGAATACGGGCAGGGTTTGGATGGACAATTCTATTACTCCTATGGTGCAGGGCCGGATGGTGCAAGTACCAGTGCTACCAGCTCATCTTACGGTCCAAGGTTTAACGGGCAAATGTTTTATCAGTACGATCCGGTGACACAAACACGTGGCTTAGAGCGAACCCCATGGGTGCCCTATCCAAACTCGGTAAATAATTATTTCAACACGGGTAATACAATATTGAATTCAATTAGTGTTGATGGTGGTACCGATAAAACCACTGCCCGTTTTTCGGTAACCAACGTTAGTAATAAATGGATAGCACCCAATACGGGTTATAAGCGCAATACCGTTTCGTTATCCGTTAGTTCAAAGGTGAATGATAAGCTTACCATCAATTCAAAAATAAACTACACCAACAAATGGAGCGATAACCTGCCCGGCGCCGGTTATGGTAACCAGTCTATCATGTACTGGTATATATTCTGGCAACCCAATGCCGATGCTGAATGGCTCAGAAACTATTGGGTAAAGGGGCAGGAAGGCAGGCTGATAAAATTCCCCTTCAGCACCTTCCCGGAAAACCCATTTGCAATAGCTAATGAGTTTATCAATAAGTCGAACCGCCATAACATGACGGGTAATATACAGGCAACCTATAACCTCACAAAAGGGCTAACCCTATCGTTGCGTACCTCGCTGGATTTGTCTTATGAAAACCGTTCGCAGCAACGTCCGTACGATGCCGGGTCTAAATTGCAGAAGGGCAGCTATCGCACACAAAATATTTTTTCGCAGGAGGCAAGTTCGGATGCGATGATAAAATATGCCAGGGAGATCAATAAGGATTTTGATTTTTCCATAACCGCCGGTGCAAGCACGCTGAAAAACACTTATAACAGGGATGAGAACCGCGCAGATTCTTTAAATGTACCAGGGCTCTATACTTTTTCCAATGCATTGGGTGCAGTGGTTGCTTATCCTTACAAAAGCAGGTTTGGCATCAACAGTTTTTACGGCTTGTTTTCCGCATCGTATAAAAAATATTTGTTTCTCGATTTAACAGGGCGTAAAGATTGGGCCAGCCCGCTTGCCACACCACAGCGTACCGAAAATGCCGGATTCTTTTATCCATCTGCGAGTTTAAGTTATGTATTAACGGATGCGTTTTCGCTACCATCAAACATCAATTTTGCCAAACTTCGTTTCTCCGCATCCAGTGTGGGTAGTGGCGGTATAGTGCCTTATCAAACCGCATTTTCGTACGAGCCAATACAAACCTATCCAGGAGGTTTGCAAAACCCGGCTTTGTTAGCCAATCCCAATTTACGACCACTTCGTACCATTACCTATGAGTTGGGTACCAATGTAAAAATGTTCAAAAGCAGGCTGGGTTTGGATGTGGCAGTTTACACAGGTAGCACCATCGATCAGCACCTACGCCGTATTGTTGATCGTTCGTCGGGCTATTCACAACAATTGATCAATGCCGGTAAAGTAAACAACCAGGGTATTGAAGTTGCACTAAATGGAACGCCCGTTCAAACGAAAGGATTTAAATGGACGACGAACGTTGTTTTTTCAGCAAACAAAAACAAAATAAAAGAACTGCTTGAT
>JANPIA010000511.1:0-3693 GCA_031424735.1 Segetibacter sp. | reverse complement strand
TCCGAATTTAACCCTACCGGTAAACAGGGAACTTTTGGCGGCTACCAGGGTTGGGCAGACCGGGCAGGAAGGTATCGCTCGCCGGGCGATGGACAGGTAGACTTCAAATCGATCTTTAGCAAGCTAACGCAATATGATTATAGTGGATGGGCTGTATTGGAATGGGAGTGCAGTTTGAAACACCCTGAGGATGGCTCAAGAGAAGGCGCTAAATTTATAAGTGACCACATAATTCGTGTAACGGAAAAAGCATTTGATGATTTTGCAAAAACTGAAGGTGGAGAACACTTTAACAGGAATGTATTAGGACTTACTTAATTTAAAAATCAAAACTGTAAAACATGAAGAAGTTATTTGTGATCATTTTACTGGGCGGGTTTATTGTTGGCTGCGGCAATGATGTCAACGATAAAACAAAAACAACCGATGATAAGGCAGTTGTAGCGCCAACGGAAAATTCCGAGTACACACAGGGGTTGGAACTGGTGGCAAAAAGCGATTGCTTTACATGCCATAAAGTGAGCGAGAAATTAGTAGGCCCCTCGTACGAAGATGTAGCGGCAAAATATACATCTACCCCGCAGATCATCGATTCGCTGGCAGAAACGGTCATTAAAGGAAGTGTAGGAAAATGGGGTACCGTGCCTATGACACCGCATCCGCAATTATCAAAGGAACATGCATCCGCTATGATTAAATATATAATGTCTTTAAAAAAATAATGTATGCTAAAATCATTAAGCTTCGTAATAGTTGTATCCGTTTTTATTTGCTGTAATTCAACTAAAATGTCCTCTACCAGCGCAAAGCAAAATGCCCTCACTTCCGCAGAAAAAAGAGATGGCTGGCAACTATTATTTGATGGTACCAGCACAAATGGCTGGCATACCTACGGTTACCAAAGTGTTGGCAAAGGTTGGGTTGTTGAAGATGGTGCAATCCATTTAAATACCGCCAATAAAAAAGATTGGCCCGCCAATGAAAGTAAAGATCTGCTCACCAATGAAGCCTACGATAATTTCCATTTTAAAACCGATTGGAAGATTTCGAAGAACGGTAACAGTGGAATTATTTTTTATGTGCAGGATGAGAAAGTGAAGTATAAAAACACGTATGAAACCGGCCCGGAAATGCAGGTACTGGATAATGAGGGCCACCCGGATGCTAAAATTAATAAACATCGCGCCGGCGATTTGTACGACCTCATCTCGTCCTCATCGGAGCCCGTGAAACCTGCGGGAGAATGGAACTACGCTGAAATAAAAAGCTATAACGGCAAGCTCGATCTTTATCTGAATGGCGTACACGTTGTAGGCACCACCATGTGGGATGACCCATGGAGGCAAATGCTTGCTGCCAGTAAATTTAAAGCTATGCCAGGCTTCGGTAAATTTAAAAAAGGTCACATAGCTTTTCAGGAACACGGCGACGAAGTGTGGTACAAAAACGTAAAGATCAAACGGCTTTGATCCGATAAACAACGGAAGGTTCCAACTGGAATCTTGTTTGAACAAACAAACACCAGCATTCAAATATTAGCACCCGCAGTTGCTCTCAATCATTGGTTATATCGCAACCAATGGGAGCGCCTGCGGGTATTTCAATGTGTGATGGCACCGTTACATCTTTTGGCTTTTCAATGCGATCGATAGCATACAAATAATGTCCGCGTAAGGGTCCGGATGCAGAGGCTTTCGTTTTTGCCAGCTTCTTAATCCAATCCAGTTTGTCGTAACAAATGGAGCGCACCTGGTAGCTGGCATTTTCGTTGCTGCTTAATGCGATGAGTTGTGTTAGAATCATTTGCTGCGTTTGCAAGCGTACCTGTTCTTTCAACCCGGTTTCCTGTGGCAACATCCATGTTTTATCTACGATCGCGTTCAGCACATCATCCCAGCCAAGGTTATTGTATTGTGCTTTTAATTCAACCAACCTGTTAGCCCTTGCTGCATTAAATAAAAAGACAAGTTCATAATCGGTAAGCGCTTCGGCTGCTGCAAGTGCATCGAAGCTTAACCCAGTCCTTTTATTAAACACTTCGCCTACGCTGTAATACATGGGTGGGCGGGGTGGTATTCGGTCGATAATTGACTGCGAAAGCGTAAGTACTTTTGGCGACAGGCAATCCAACGCAGTCGTCAATGCTTTTTGTTGGGATGCTTTGGGCAATGGTTGTGGTTTGGGCTGTTGTTCATCGCCTCTTACGCTGTAGCTGTAATTCATACCTCCCACCAGTTTACATACTGCTTCCAACTGGTAGCGGTGGTAATTGTACACAGGTACCAATGCATCTTCAAGTTTAGATAAGGGCGTATTTAGCGGTACCGCATTGTCTGAAAAGTTATCAAGGGCTTTAGCGCGAACTTGTAAAGTATTTTTTAGTTCGTCCACTGCATCTTTACCATTGTCCCACAGGTGCGCATATGGGTGCATGCCTGCTACGGAACGCGCATCAAAGTCAGCAATAAACAGGGTTCCGTTGCGTGTGTTCTCCAGCAATAATTTATTAAGCGAAGCAGCTTCCTTGTCAGGTGGAAAATTAGCGTATCCATACATGATAGCCCTTTTATCCCATTCACCAATTTCGTTGGTGTATACTTTACTAAAATCGATCTCGCCCTTTGTGTTTACAAATAATGCCGGGTGCGGGTAATCCATAACTGAAGCGCGGTCGTTTAAGCTGGATGCGTAGTTGTGTTGTAATCCGAGGGTATGCCCCACTTCATGCGCGGCTAATTGGCGAAGGCGTTGCAGTGCGGCAAGGCGCATAGTTTCAGGCACAGGCTTGCCGGTTTCAAAAGGTGAAAGTAAGCCGGTGAAAATGAGGTAATCCTGCCTCACCCGTAACGAGCCGAGTGTTACCTGCCCTTTGATGATCTCACCAGTTCGCGGGTCATCGATGGTGGCGCCATACGACCAGCCCCGTGTAGAGCGATGCACCCAGTTGATCATATTGTACCGAACATCCATGGGGTCAGCATCGTCGGGTAACACTTTTACCTGGAAGGCATTGATGTAGCCGGCAGCTTCAAAAGCCTGGTTCCACCACCGGGTACCGTCTAATAATGCGGAACGAATGGGTTCGGGTGTTCCATTATCGAGGTAATAAACAATGGGTTTTACCGCTTCGATTTTTTCTGCTGATGGGTTTTTCTTTTCGAGCCGGTGCCGGTTGATAAACATTTGCTCAATCGGGTCAGTAAAAGGAGTGCTGTAATCGAAGTAGGAAATTCCAAAATATCCGCTGCGGATGTCGTAGCGGCGGGGCTTGTAATTGTTATCGGGCAACTGCACAAACGAATGATGCATGCGTACTGTGATCGCTTCAGGGGAAGGAGTTACTGTTCGTACAAACCTGCCGGCATCCGTGCCACCGGTAAAGGTTACTGTGCTCTCAAATTCAGAATTAAGTGGGAAGTTTTTTGTATTGGTAAGGTAGATCGCAGATCGTCCTTCGTTGAGACTGTAGGTTCCCTGGCGCAGGCTGCGGATGGCTTCCACAACGCCCTGGGCATCGCGCAAAAGAAAGGAAGTAGCATCTACCAGCACTTTGCCATCTTCTTCTTCTTCCACCACAAAGTTGCCAATGATGGATTCCGCAAACGACTCCTTTACAGATTGCGCCTCTTTTACATTTCCGCTTGTGGCGCGGTAAGCATAGTTTGGTTGAACGAGCAACAGCTTTTTTCCTAC
>JANPIA010000510.1:0-20998 GCA_031424735.1 Segetibacter sp. | reverse complement strand
AATTGAATGGCTAACCGGTTACAATGAAAAAAAACTCCACGAACTCATTGAACAAAAAATCACGTTTGAAAAATTCTTTCAACAGGCTGCTATAAACCCTAATGCTCACCTCATCACCGGGTTAATATGTGGCTACCGGGTAGAAGAAATTGAAAACAAGCTAACGCAGCAGGTAAGGTATTTAGACAAACTGGTAGATGAATTGGCGAAAGGCAGAAAGATGGAGAAGATTTTTCGGGTTGTGTAAGGCATCGATAGAAGCAAGTAGTAAAAATGCTTGAAGAAGTTCACAATGGAAAAGATTGAATGATTTGTAAATTCATCCTTCTGTAGCAACTAACTTAAACAATAATATGGACAACAGTGTAACATTACACCGGGTCATCAGGGCAAATCCCGAGAAAGTTTACAGGGCCTTTACCACCGCCACTGCATTGTCGTTTTGGCTTCCACCTTATGGCTTTCTGTGCACGGTACACCAAATGGATGTGCATGTGGGCGGCAGCTACAAAATGTCGTTCCATAATTTTTCAACCGGTAACGGGCACTCGTTTGGCGGCTATTTTTTAGAATTGATACCCAATGAACTTATAAAGCATACCGATAAATTTGATGACCCAAACCTGCCCGGCGAAATGATCACCACCATTCAGTTAAAAAAGATTTTGGTTGGAACAGAATTGAAGATCGTACAGAAAGGAATACCTTCTGTTATACCGGCAGAAATGTGTTATTTGGGTTGGCAGGAATCATTAGAAAAATTGGCAAAATTGGTGGAGCCTAATATTCCGGATGCTTAGTAATTTCCGTTGATCAATGGAGCAGCTTACCAGGTGTTTAAATCAAACGGTGCAATTTTTCCCACCACTAGGTTTCATTTTATAAAATCAAATAAACCCTGCGTCATGCCCGAAAAAAAATCAAAACTTGCAGAGATAAAAACAAAGCCAACCGCCGCAAGCGTAGAGGGTTTTATCAACAACATCCAGCCCGAACAAAAACGCAACGACAGTTTTGTGCTTTTGGAGATGATGAAAAAAGCAAGCGGTGAAGAGCCGGTTTTATGGAGCAACTCAATTATAGGGTTTGGTATTAAACGATACAAAAGCCCCACCACCGGCAGAGAGGTAGACTGGCTCCGGATAGGTTTCGCTCCACGAAAAACAAACCTTTCGTTGTACATAAGCATAGGCATTAAAGAGCATGCCGCGGCATTGCAAAAACTGGGCAAGCACAAGGCTGGTGTCGGCTGCCTCTACATCAACAAGCTGGACGATATTGATTTAAATGTTCTGAAGGGAATGATAGATGTTTCGTTAAAGGGGAAAGAATAAAAATGAATAACATGAAAAAGGAGTTGACAGCAAAACAGCGGGAAGAATTGATGAATACGTTAGAACTGCGTTTCGAAAAAAACATGGTTCGCCATAAAGGCGTTGCGTGGAACGAGGTACAGGCAAAGCTGGATGCTAATAGTGAAAAATTATGGTCGCTATACGAAATGGAAATAACCGGCGGCGAACCGGATGTGGTTGGCTATGATAATAAAACAGGTGAATATATTTTTTATGATTGTGCGGCAGAAAGCCCTGCCGGCAGAAGAAGTGTTTGTTACGACCACGACGCGTTAAACGCAAGGAAAGAACACAAGCCAAAACACAGTGCCATTGGCATGGCTACCGAAATGGGTATTGAACTTTTATCGGAAGCGCAGTACCGGGCGTTGCAAAAGTTTGGCAAGTTCGACACGAAAACATCCAGTTGGATAGTTACCCCTGCTGATATCAGAAAACTGGGCGGTGCTATTTTTTGTGACCGCCGCTATAACACGGTCTTTTTGTATCACAACGGGGCGGAATCTTATTATGCCGGCAGGGCGTTTCGTGGCTCATTGAAACTCTAGCAATTTCGACCGACAGCGCAGTGTGAGATTTCTTTTAGAACAGATGTACACCCCTTATTCATCGTACTAAGTGCGTTTTCATTGAGTGGTTAAATGCGTACCCAATGCCGGCATCATATACAAACCCTGTAAACTTCAATGCGATGATTACAGCAACGCAAAAAATACTGGATATCTCACCATTGGGAATGACATTTACCGTACTTGAAAACGATGGTGACAAAACAGGGGCATCTTTATATCTACACTGGGAATTATACCCAGGCTGCAACATGGTTGACCCATTGGTTCATACCCATCCAAACGCCATTGAAACTTACGAGATATTAGAAGGTGATATGGAATTTTTTATAAAAGATAAATGGATACCTGCCCGGAAAGGCGACAGGCTAATGGTTCCAAAAGGTGTTGCGCACGCATTCAGGAATCCAACTGATAAAATAGTGAAGGTTTACAACACCCATCAACCAGCGCTGGAGATGGAAGCATATTTTGAAGACGTGGTAAAATTATTGGATAAGATAACTGAAAACAGATCAAAAGATTTCAGAATGAACTTAAAAGCTAAACTATACCTTGGTGTTTTGATGGGTAACTACAGGAACGATATTATTGCAGTAAAGCCCCCCGATGTTGCCGTAAGATTTCTAGGATTTATTGGAAGGCTGATGGGAATAAAGGTTTAGTGATAACCGCTTTAAATCCCATGACTCAAAAATAAATTTATTAGTATGAAATATTCAATAAGAATTAGTTTGGTATTGCTATCGCTGGTGTTGGCTGTTAGTACAGTGGTTGCGCAAGACCAACGGGAGACGGAAATAAAACAGCTTGAAAATGCAGAACGTGAAGCTGTGTTAAAAAGTGACAGTCTACTTTTATTCAATAACCTTTGGTCGCCGGATATGGTAATTAATACCCCGGCAAACCGGGTAGGCACAGTGGATGGCACAAAAATGCAATTGAGAACGGGTAAATTAAATTATGCATCATTTGAAAGGATAATTGAGAAAATAACTTTCAACGAAAATCTCGCCATCGTTATGGGTGAAGAGAAAATAAAACCCCAGGGCAACCAGGAAAATGCCGGAAAACTGGTAACCCGGCGCTTTACTAATGTATGGATGATAAAAGAGAAAAAATGGACTATTGTGGCGCGGCAGGCTACTATCATTAAGGTTGATTAAGGAATATAGTCGGCATCACATTCACTTTTGGCGCAAACGATTTAGTTCAATTATTCGCATTGATCACCTTCATTTTTTCACTACACTTTTAAAAGTGGCCATTTAAAACCACCAAATAAAAAATGAGTTACAACAATAAGGTAGGCGGAGAATATTTTGGAATAAGAATTATCTCTCAATCGCACAGAAGCGAGTAAACACGATTAACAAGGGAAATCTTTGCGTGACCTGCGCTTCCCGCTTGCACAGTAATCACTCAACGCTAATTACTTAAATTTTTGTTCTTCTCTTCCGCATTAAAACAATCAATGCAACCGACATAATTACGCCCACACTAAAAATCCACCACCACCCCTTACGGTCCTTCACGAGCTCAACCGGTTTTGAATTACCCATGATGATGATGTTGGCCCAGTAGTATGGCATTAGCTTTTCGTGCCCCTGCTGCATAAAATCTTTTTTTGCTCTCTGCAAGGCTTCATCTTTTGGCGTACCGCCCGCTAAGTATCCGTGAAATTTTTCGGAAATAGCATAAATAGTACGCTCATCCGCTTTCCATAAAGTGGATGCAACCGATGGTATACCGGCAGATGTGAACCCCCGTGCCAGGCTGTAGATGCCTTCGCCGGTTGCATTTTTGCCCACGTTGGTTTGGCAGGCGCTCAATACAACAAGTTCTGTTGCCGGGTTATTGAGCAATTGCAATTCCGAAAGTTGGATAATAGAATCCTGCATAAACAATAATGGTTCACTATCGCCACTGTCGGCCCGTGCGTGAGAAAAAACATTTACTATTCCGTAGCTGCCTATTTTATCAATAAAATTTTTACGCGTAGCGCTTTCATTTGTAAGTAGTGTTGAACTGTTATAAAACGAACCCGATTTGGCTAATGCATTTCCCGAATTTGTAAGTGACGGAACGTTAAGAGATGTTTTGAAGGAAACTGGCGCAAAACCAATAAAGTTTTGCTTTGCCTTACTTGCTTCAAACTTTTTTAGCAGGTATTGCGCTGAATACACGTAGCTGAACGCATAATCATACACCAAAAAGTTTTTGCCATTCGCATCGCTACACAATGCTTCAAAAGGAATGATGAAGTTATCAGGGCAAACTACCACCCTACCTCTGGGCACTTTGCCGGGCTCAAACATATTTGCATACAGTTTATGAGAAAGTGCAGCAAATTTTGGATAGTTATTCATCAACTCCATCTTATCGGAGCACAACTGCAAAAAATCGCTGAACATATGCACGGTAAACTGGGTGGCACCCAGCTTTTTTAGCTGTGAATGATTGGGTGTGATGCTTAAAATGTAGACAACTGTATCGCTCAAAAAATAATGAATAAAACTTTGCTTACCTGCCTGCAAATGTTGCTGCAAAGTTTTAAGTGATGGCACTTCATCCGCATACCTATACTGGAAATAAACAGGATAATTTTTTTCGAGAGATCGAATGTACCGGTCAAACTCATCCCGTGCATGGAGCACTTTCAGTTGTTGATTATTGAATAAAGCAGAGCTAACATCAAGCGCTGTCAATTTCTGCTGCTCTACAACAACATTACTCCGCAGCAACTGTTCATTTATTATTTCTCTTTGCGGAAGCCTGGCAAAGGCTCCCAGTTCATTCAATTTATCATTCAATAAAACAGCACGGCTCTTCTCCATAAAGAAGAAGGCGAGCTTATGATCGCTGGCTTCGTAACAGGCTTCCAATGCGTTCATAAAAAATTCCCGTGTTCGGTTTCGCCAGTATAATTTACTTTGTTCGCCTGCTTGTTTATGCCTGATAAAGGTGATAAGTGAATCGGTTAACAACGCCGTTTTCAGCGATGCCTGTAAAAACTTTTTATCGCCCGTTTGTTTGTAAAGGAGGAGCAACAATTCTGTACGGTTGCTAAAAATTGTTAGCACCATATCTTTAAACGATACAGCCATCAACTGGGTGAGTAATGGATTTACAAGTGGATTGGTAGCCGCCTGGTTAGTAAGAATAGAAAGCGCTACGCTATTGCTTTTAAGTCCTTTTGCATAATCCTTCTTCAACAAACTGATCACGCCAAAATTTATGTGGGCAATTGCCGAAGCCTCCGTGCTACCACCTGCCTTTCCGTATTTAACAGCCAACGAATACATGGAAGCGGCCTTCTCATAATTCTTTATTTTGTTCAATAGCAGATTACCTGCGTCTATATAGTCACCAGCCAACTCTTTTATGTCACCCGACTTTTTACGGGTTACGATACAATCCCTAAAACTTTGCAATGCTTTATCAAATTGTTGTAGTTGCCCATATGCAAAGCCCTTTAATTTCTGGCTTCGTGCTACTTCAAAATAGGCATGTAGCCCCTCAGCCAAAACTTGCGCCCTGGTCGCATCTTCTTTTACATCGGCTGGCTTATCTTTTAATAAATTCCCCTTTGCCCTGTTGTTCAAAAACACAGCTTCGTACAGAACATTGTTCGTGCCGTGTGCTTCATTTATGCCGAGGTTTGCCTCATCAATACACTTTTGTATATCGCCCTTGTTATAGAAAATATTGCATCGGTCGCTACGGCATTCCAGCACTGTTTGCATTAAGTCGGGATACCTGCGTGCTACCATAGTGGCGCTGTCAAAATAATCGAGCGCCGTTTCATTCAGCTCCAGATCTGTGTAATAATAGCCGAGGTTCTGGTAACTTTTTGCGGCAAACTTTTTATTACTTCCGGCTTTACCGGAAACATTAATTTTTACTGCCTCCAATGTAAAAGCAACTGCCTTATTTAATTGTTTGGAGGAATAGTAATACAAACCAAGCCGGTGCATAATCCTGGCATACACCGAATCTTTTGAAAACTTCAGCGCTTCAAACCTGTTTTTAATTTGCTCAACAGTTTTTAGTTTCTGCTCATCAGATAACGTAGCGTCATTCTCGCAATTCAATAAACTGTTCCAGCATTCAGTTTTTGTTTTGATTTGACCGAACAATGAAAAATTGCATACAATAGCTGTAGCGAAAAGTATTCGCCGGCTTGTGATAAGGGTACCCATAAATTTTAGGTGATGGTCAGTTTATTGCGGCGATATTTTACCCCTGCGAATTTTTGATTCGAGTAACGAGACGTTGGAAGTGTGCGGAAAAGTTGCGCCCTTAAGCGCACTCGTTATTGCCGCCACGCTTACTCCTCCCGGAAAAATAGTGTTGTAGTTAGACGCAACAATGCCCGTAACAATAGGCGCCGCAAAAGAAGAACCCACCAGCGAGTCAGGTATAGAGGCAAGCGGGTTGGCAAACGCATATCGGGTGGATGGATTGTTGTTATCGCCCTGCCGGCATACGCCCACATCAACCGACTGGTCGGAGTAGTTTTGATTAGGGCTTACTGTTTTCAATATTGTGCTAACCGTCGTTACACTCACAACATTGATCAGGTCTTTAGAAAAACTGGCGGGGTAAAATGGATTGATTCCAAGGTCTCTTGGATCGCCTGGCAATAAGATAGCCTGCTCTGCTGCTGCGTCTATATTTCCTGCGGCACATATTAGAAGTATGTTGTTTTGTGTAAGATAAGTGTCCACAAAATTTTTGAACAATACAATAGATTCGTTGTTGCCATAGGTATAATAGCCAAAGCTTGCATTGATGATTTTAACGCCAGCCTTTTGCGCATAGGCTATCCCGCACAAAACATCGAACAACGAACTTGATCCATCTTTGCCATGTATTTTCACCGGTAAAATTCTAACATCGTTTTTACCAGATTGGATCGCTTCCTGTATTATATAAGCGCTTACAAGGGAGCCATGTTTATGCGGATAATCATCAAACGTGTTGCTGTTGCCGCCGTTGAAGTTCCAACCGGCATTACCACCCGGCATACAGGTATTTGTAATAGAGGCAAACCATCGTTTATTGTTGCGGTACAAATCCGGGTCAAGCCCTGTATCGAACACAGCGACCGTTATAGCAGTATCAGTAAAAGCTGTTTCTGCAGGCTTATAGTTAGATGTTTTAATTGTTTCTTTAGCCGCGTCAAATGGTATTTGAATATTAAAATTTGCGCTATAATAAACGGTATCATCTTCGCCACTTGGTTTACCACCGGTACCGGGTGAAGGACTGCTTACCGTAACACCCATAATAAAGTTTTTTGGACCCGGACCACCCAGGGCAACCAGGTTGCTATCGCAGTTTTTACAAAAGTTTATTATGGTTGGATTTTTATCGCTGATCCATTTATCAAAATCTGCCTTACTTGTTCCGGGTTTACGCCACACAATCAATGGAAAACTGTCTGAATAAGGAGCTACATGAACAACTTTATCTTTTATACCTGTTGGGTCTGTAGGTTCAACATCGCTTTTATCGCCATTTGGGCAGGCAATAAAAAAAAATGAAAAGCAAACCAGTGTAAAGAGATAAGAAAATGAAGATTTTCTTGCGGGGTACGGAATGATAAACATAAAGCAGGGTTTTATAATGGAATGATGAATCGGATCATAATTTTTTCAACCACTCTTCTGCTTCCTGGCTTCCCTCCAATTTTTCTGCTACTACCTGTTGTAATAATAGTTTTGCCTGTTCGCTATCGCCCTTGCCGTTGCGTTGTAATAACGTTATTGCCTGATAAAATTTTCCGGGGTTGCTAAACAAACCTTTTAGCTGAGAAAGTTGTTGAAAATACTGTAGTGCCTTATCATAGTCGTTGGTAACAAGGTAAACAATTCCAGTATATTTTACAGCATCGCTGTTCGAACTATTTTTTTGATAAACGCTTTTAAATAGTTCGACGGCTTTATCATATTGTTTATCATTAAAAGCAGCCAAGCCAAGCTGCAGGCTATCCCGCGATGCATCCATTGTAAGGCTGAGTGTTGAAAAATTTTCCTTAGTATAATTTGCTGCAAGCTGGCGAACATCATTTTTTGGTTGCATCAAAAATAGATAGCCGGCAATCACTAATAAAAAACAGGCTGCAATAGCGGCACCCAGCCGGTAATACTTACGGGAGGGCATGGCAATAATTTTCGCTGGCTCATTGGTTTGGCTCGTGAAATACTTCCTATTTAAACCATGTAATGTATTCTTCAATGCAATTTCCTCTGCGCGGTATTTTTCACGGCTACGTCTCTCACTTTCAATCCCACTATATAATTTACAGGCAGCAGAAAGTTCATCATGTAAAAACAACTCTTTTTCAAAAAGTTCTTTTTCCGCTTCGCCCATTTCACCTTGTGAATAGCGTTCTATTTGTTCAAATAAAATGTCGTTCATGATCTACCACTTTAGTGTATTAAATTTCGGCGATTGCTTTACCAACTTAATAAGCGCCGACATACATTCCGATTTTTTCTTTCGGGCATACCCGTAAGTAACCTTTAACAAGTCTGCCACCTCATCCATCGGTTTGCCGCTCCAGCTTAAACGCAACAGTTGCCTGCAGCTTTCCTGCATTTCGGTCAGTGTTTCATCTAACAGTTTTTTCCTGTCTTCCTGCACCCGGCAATCTTCTTCCAGTTTAAAAGTTTCAACGCCTATATCATTATATACTTCAGTGTCGGTAAATGTTACCCTTCCCACCTTCCTTTTATTTAACTCGTTTAACCACTTGTTTTTGCATACCAGGTACAGAAATGCATCGAGCGGGCAGGTAAGTGTAAAATCGCTGGATTTTGCCTTATTGAAAATAGCCACCAGTGCTTCCTGGAAAATATCGGCGGCATCGGTTTCGTTTCCCTTATTCTTTAAAACCATCCATTTTATTTTGCCTGCGTATTTCTCATACAAGGTGTTGAGCAGGGTTGCATCATTGTTTTTTAAAGCCTCTATATATTGCTGGTCGGGATGTACCATTGTGTTCTAAATATAGATAGAAAAAAAATTTAAAAGAGGGGGGGGTAACAATTATTGGGTGCAGATGTTATGTTGTATGAAGAGAGTTGCTAATCGAATGAAAAACACGCCTCCTTTTGTCCTAACCGTTTTAAAAATCCATTATCCATTTTAAAAACCATCTACCTATGAAAGAAACAGGGTTTGGATTTTATCCAGCCCTATTTTTTTTTAATCAGGCGGCGAAAACAGCTATAAAAATTTAAAGCCTGGTTAAACTGGGTAAAATAATTATAGTAATGAGCGCATTTCAAAAACCGATGTTGGAAATGTCATTTATCAAATGTTGATTTTTGATGTCAGCAACATATCGCTGTAAGATTGTGCGCTGTAGTCTGAAGGCTTGATAGCAAAAAATGCAGCGTACTCGTCGCATTGTTCTTTCAGTTTTTCCAAACCGATGGTTCCATCGTTATCTATAGCTTCTACCTCTATAAAAGTGCCGAGACCTGGCACCCGGTCAAAATGAAACTTTACATTTTCAATAAAATAAATCCTCCTGTTCTTGTTTACAATCGTTAAAATCCCATGCAGCTTTGCAAGAATTTCTTTCAAAGCTTTGTCGGGCTGATGTGCGTACAATAAAATGTTTGATTGCTTAGCACCCACCGCATTTTCCCTCTCGTAAAAAATAAGCGAGTTTTCAATATTTCCCTCCCTAAGCTTTAGCCTACCAGTAAAAACATTAAAGTAGGTATCCGTTTGATGGTCTTCCCCCACAAACCGTGGATTAAGCTCTTTCAACCTTCCTTCCATCATTTCAACATCGGCAACTTTCGCTTTAAATTCAAAATTTACAACAGGCATAAGGGTTAATATTTTTATTAAAAACACAATCACCAAACTAAAAAACCCTCCCTTAAAGAGAAGGTTTTTGTGCGGAAGAGGAGATTCGAACTCCCACGGCTGTTACCCCGCTACCACCTCAAAGTAGTGCGTCTACCAATTTCGCCACCTCCGCATTGAGTGCTGCAAATGTAGGGAAATCGCCCACTCAAAAAATTACTTGTTCAATACAATTCTGAAAGTGGTTCCCTTGCCAGGCTCCGAATTTTTCACAAAAATTTGCCCGCGGTGATATTGCTCTACAATTCGTTTTGTAAGTGTAAGTCCTAAGCCCCAGCCACGTTTTTTTGTAGTGAAGCCAGGCTTAAAAACTTTGCTGATATTGCTTCGGCTAATGCCTTTGCCCGTGTCTGTAACATCAATTGTAATGTTTGAAACTTCGTCGCGCATTACAATATTTATCGTGCCTTTTCCTTCCATTGCGTCCAGCGCATTTTTCAGCAGGTTCTCAATTACCCAATCAAATAAAGGTGGTGAGATCATTGCGGGAATGTTTGTTTCACCATTTGAATCAAGATTGATCATCACCTTACCGCTGGCTCTCTTTTTAATATAATCGATCATGCTGCTAACCTGGGCGACTATATTTTTTTCCTCCAGCTTTGGTATGCTTCCGATCTTCCCAAACCGGTCGCTGATGAGCTTTAGCCTGTCAACATCTTTTTCAATTTCTGTAACCATTTTTTCGTTGCCAGGTATATCCCTTAAAACCTCCACCCAGCCTTCCAGGCTGGTTACCGGTGTACCAAGCTGGTGTGCTGTTTCCTTTGCCAGCCCTGCCCAAACCTGGTTTTGCGTGTTTTGAAAGCTGGTGCGTTGCGAAATGATCGTAATCAAAATGAACAAGCCAATAATGATGAGTTGAACAATAGGGTAATACCTCACTTCCTTTTGCAAACTACTTTTACCGTAATAATACCTGTTTGCCTGGTAAGGCTTTTCGCTTATAACTAACTCAATAGGTTGATGCAATTTTTTAAATTCAGCCAACTTATTAGCCAGGTAATTTTTGTCCGCCTTTACAAGGCTTGAATCGAGATTAAGGTAGTTGTTGGTGATGCTGTCTTTTTCATTGGTTTCAATAATGGGAATATCATCATTTTCAGTAGAAATTTTTGAGGCAAGATTGATGCTCGTCTGGTCGGTTGCCATCATGATGGTTCGTTGCGCTTCCACCCAGGCTTCTACCTTTTGCGTTTCCTCTTTTGCTATTTTTCGGGTAAGGTAGTTGGAGTAAAAAATGGTACCACTTACAATTAACACCGCCACTAACATCAATACTGTTCGCCAGTTAAACCATCGTTGAATCATAAATCTAAAAATAGAAAAGCTTTCTGTTATTTTGGCTTTTTATTGATCGTGCAAACACCTCCTTCTGTAGCTATTGTAATCCTGAATTATAACACGCGGCATTACCTTCAAAAGTTTTTGCCGTCGGTTCTATCTTCCACTTATCCCAATCAAAAAATTATTGTTGGCGATAATGCGTCAACTGATGATTCTGTTAATTGGCTTCGCGAAAATTACCCGCAAATTCAAATCGTCATCAATAAAGAAAACCATGGTTTTGCTAAAGGGTACAACCAGGTATTAAAAGAGGTTTGCGCCGATTATTATGTACTACTGAACTCCGATGTGGAGGTAAGCGCAGATTGGGTAGAACCTGTTATACAACTGATGCAAAGCGACAGCAACATTGCAGCCTGTCAGCCCAAACTGTTATCGTACCACAATAAAAATTTGTTTGAATATGCCGGTGCCTGCGGCGGATGGATAGATGCACTGGGATACCCTTTTAGCCGCGGAAGGGTGTTTGACGTTTGCGAAGCGGATACCGGGCAGTATGATAATATTGAACCCATATTTTGGGCAAGCGGAGCAGCCATGTTTGTACGCGCAAATGTTTACCACCAAATGCATGGGTTGGACGAATATTTTTTTGCGCACCAGGAAGAAATCGATCTGTGCTGGCGAATGCAATTAGCGGGTTACAGCATTATGTCGTGCCCCAAATCAGTTGTGTACCATGTAGGCGGGGGAACTTTACCAAAAGGCAGAAGAAAGGTGTTCCTCAACTTTAGAAATAACCTGGTGATGATAGCAAAAAACTGGACGTGGAAAGAGCGCCTGCAAAAATTTCCGCTGCGAATAGGTATGGATATTTTATCGGCAGGCAAGGCATATTTAGGTGGAGATAAAGACTTTTTTATAGCGGTATTGAAAGGTCATTTGGCTTTTGGCGGGTGGATGTTGAGCAAAAAAAGCGAGAATATCTTTCCGTCATCGAGGGCAGGCAAAGTAAACGGAATGTTTAATGGAAGCGTTGTATGGCAATACTTCGTACGAAAGAAAAAAACTTTCCGGGAAATAATTGAATAACGATGATATTATATTTGTGAGCCTTATTTTTGCAACGCAATCAACAAGTATGTCAAGAGAAATACAACAGCACAAAGCAAAAGATTTGAACTACAACTGGGCAAACTCCAGCCAGTTCCTGTTTTATATACAGGTGTTTTGCATATTAGCGTTTATTTTAGGTGGATGTTACAAACTGTATCAGCACAGCTATAGCGGGCACCCTACGGTGGAAGTGCCGGAGAGCACACAGTACACCCCTAAGTACAAGTAACTATTGACTGGAAATTAAATTTGGTAGTAAGAAACCGAATGCTATTTTTGCACTCCTCAAAACAAAACACCTACTGGTAGGTTGCTGTAAGTTTTGGAGGTATTGATTAAATAAAGCTCTTATAATTTTTTGCGGAAGTAGCTCATTTGGTAGAGCACGACCTTGCCAAGGTCGGGGTGGCCGGTTCGAGCCCGGTCTTCCGCTCTAAATTGATCCCGTCTCTAGTTATAGGACGGGATTTTTTTGGTACACCCGGGTGGTGGAATTGGTAGACACGCAGGACTTAAAATCCTGTTCCCCGCAACGGGAGTGACGGTTCAACTCCGTTCCCGGGTACAAAAGCCTTCATTCAAAATTTTTGAATGAAGGCTTTTTAGTTTGGTGACGTACTTTTTTTGATAACAGACTTCATAGCTGGAAAAAACATTTTCAAAGCTCATTTAAAGTGAACCGTTTTTCTGACACCACTCATCAGGGATATTTCTACTGATCTACCTCCTTCTGTATAATTTATCTTTTTTACCGGTACCAACTCATCGTCTGTCCATTTCTCCTTCGCCTTTTTCCATAGCATCAGGGTTACATAGGCAAGCGGCTTTTTTTGATCGGGTAAAAAATTGTTGGCGACATTTATAACAGTACTTTCTTCACTTTCAGGGTGCACATTCTTTGTATCTAAAGTTTTCATGCTATCCCATCCGCTAATGGGTATCATAGCTAACTGGTAGGTACCATTGTTAATTATTTGTACATCGTATCCTTTTATTTTCCTTGTTTCTTTTTTGATACTGCCTTTCAATTTTGGTAAAGCATAATGGCCAAGTCGCACCTCTATCGGCTCGGTGCTGATGTTTTTATCCACTCTTAAAATGCCATTGGGTAATGGTATGTCTGCCAGTTGAAGTTGAATACTTTTATTGGTCTCCAAAACCGCATCACGATAATAAATTCCGTCGTCATATTTTTTGAACGTATACAATCGTAGTGGTTCCCACTGGCTGTTCTTATTCTTAAAAATATAGTTCATGGCAACCACACCGTCAACACTATCAGCCTGCCATGGAAAGGCGCTGTTGTACGACAAGCGATTGTAGTTTTCGCTACTCCTGAAAGGTTCGTTGGCACCGATTGCTTTTACATTACACCATGCTCTTATTTCGGAAGCGCCAATGTTTGGGTAGTCGGTAATGAGGATGTGCGAACTATCCTGGTATTTATTATACACTTTCCCTTTAACCATATCTTTTTCCCATGCGCCTTCATTTTCTTTTGCTTTCCAAAATGGGCTGGCTTCCGGTACCAGTAACCCGAAGAAAGCCTTGCCCATCCAAAATACACTGCCCCGGCAACTATAGGGTTGTACTGCCGGTTCAAACGGTCCATAAAAACCGAGCGTTGGAATATTGTCTTTTAAGAACCCAGGATTTTGAAGAAACTGCAACAATACACCAGATGAAATTCTACGCATCCAACCAAAGTTGGTGTTCTTATTATTTTCAATGCCTGTTAAAGCCAGTGGCACAATAGAACCGATGCGGTAAGTAATGCTTCTTCCCCACATGATCATTTTTCCATCGCGGCTAAACATGTAGGGGTAATTGTTTTTTACATCGCTGAAATTATCCATGAACTTTTTGGCATAGTACGGGTAATATTTATTGCCAAAGAAATGTGACCAAACAGGTCCATACATTTGAAAAGCCCACATGCTGTAATAGTCGTAAGCGGGTGCATCGTTGTACCATCCATTACCGCGATAATGGGCAAGCGATTTATCCAGGTATTCAACCAGCAATTTTTCGTTAACCGTATAACCTTTGTGTTTAAAAAAACTAAGTACAAATATGTTGAAGAACTTCCAGTTGGAACCTACCGTTGGACCATCTCCATAACTTAACATGGTTGCTGCCAACGCATCTTTCTGCTTTTTGCTGAGAGGATCCCATATCACTTCCGGTACGGAAAATAATGATACAGACAAAGCCCCAAATTCAACCAGGTTCTGGCTGGGACCACCACTTTTTGCGCGGGGTTTAATATAGGAATCACTTGCACTGTCTACCAGTTTCACAATTTGATTTCTATAATAATCAGCAACCCTAATGTTGTTAATGGTTAGGTTAGAATCTTCCCGAAGAAGCGGTGCAGCAATGAACATAGTCCTGCACAATCCTTCCAGTTTTTCAGTCGGAACTTGTCCCTCATTTCCTGGGTAACTTTTGCCCGGTTGCTTCGGAAACTTCATTGGATCATCTAACTTACTGATGTAGCTGAAAGCACCTGTTAACAAATAAAGTGCTGCATCTTTCCAATGCTGTCTCGTCATCCCGGTATAGGGACTTAGTTTATAGTCTGGTTTTTTTAGCTTGAATAATGGCTGGTTAGCAACACGCTTTTGAGCTGTCCGTTCGCCGGTAACAGTGTATGCAACTTGTGCTCTGGATAGTTGACACCCCATTGCAAGCAAAACACACAAGACAATTTTTATTGAATAATTCATGCTTTACTTATTTTTTAGGCAAATCGTTCGTTCCAGATTTCAGATTAACGTCCTTTGATCCGAATAACCGTAAATGAATACGCCGGCAACTCTGAAGTAAATTTTTCTGCTACTGAATAGTCCCCTTCTACTGCTTTTACATTTTTATCTGAAGGGTTTCCACGCAACGTAAATGTTTTAGCTTTCGATTCTTTAATACCAATGCCAGATAAATCCATTGAAGCATTCACAGTCACCGGTAGCATGTTCACCATTTTTATAATCACATCGTTGGTTTTTGTATCCCGCACTACGGAGTAAGCAATGCGCTTCTTTACTGCATCCTGATCATTTGAAATGGATATGGTGCCGGGTAAATATTCATTGCCTGCATGTTGACCATACAGCTTTTGCACCACGTAGTTTACGGTGGGCTTTACCTCGATGTTGTTGAAATAAATCAGGTCGGGGTTCCATTGTGTATGACCTTCTTTTGCCAGCAACGGCGCATACGATGTCATGTGTACCACATCGCCATTGCGTTCCAAAGTGGTTAGGTAAAGTGCCTCTGCCAATGCATTGTACAGCGTGTTGCCACGCGATGCATATTCGCCTAAATATACTTTTGATTTGCTTCGATCGTAGCGGTCGTAAAAGTCCTGGTTGTTTATAAACCAGCCCGGGCTTTCATAATAATGTTCATCAACCATTGGCACTTGTAGCTTCGAGGCTATCTCCCACCCTTCTTCATAATCCGTTCCCATGTAAAAAGGACCAACCGTACCAATTACGGTTATCTCAGGATGTTTCGCTTTCATAGCATTGAAGATCATCGTAAACCTTTCTTCGAAAATATCAGAGATCAAGTCTTCGTTGCCAATGCCAATATATTTTAGATTGAAAGGTTTTGGATGACCCGCAGCAGCCCTTTCCCTACCCCATTTAGAAGTGACATCACCATTAGCCCATTCCACCAAATCTAAAATGTCCTGTATGTATTCATCCATCTCATTCATGGGTATGCCCCCCTGCTGACCTGCACCACCTGTACCTGAATTTTGGCAGGGCACACCGGCAGCAATTACCGGTAAGGGCTCTGCACCTATGTCGTCACAAAACTGGAAGTATTCGTGGTAGCCCAAGCCCACACTTTGATGATAACCCCATAGGTTTCGCTGCGGTTTGCGTGCTTCCAACGCACCAATTGTATTCTTCCATTTATAAATATTTTCCAGTCCATCGCCGTGCGCCACACACCCACCGGGAAACCGTACAAAACGCGGATGCAGATCTGCAACCACCTGCGCCAGATCATTGCGCAAACCGTTGCTTCTTCCTTTAAATGTTTTTTGCGGGAACAGTGAAATCATATCTAAAGACAACCGACCTGCGGATAGCGGTTGTAATTCAAGTGTGGCATCGTCTGCATCAGCAGCGGCGGTCAATACAACCTTCGTTCTTTTCCATTGTTTTGAAGATGCATCAACCCTAGTTTGTGCAAGCACTTCGCCTTTTTTATTGACGAGACGGGCAATCAATTTTCCACCTTTCCCTTGTAATTGTTTTGCAAATAAAGAAAGATTGTATTGTTCTCCTTTCTTCAACGCAATTCCATCGAAGCCGCTATTTGCCAAGGAAGCGCCGGGTTTTGTGATTTCCAATATTGCATAATGCGGGTTATTCGAATGGAGTGGTGAGAGGCTGTCGATGGCGAAATGTGCCCCCTCTCCTTTCAGCGACCACGAGTGCATCGGGCTCCAATTCTTATCACGGTAATCTTTATCACCTGGTGCATATTCAAAGTCGCGGTTTTGAAGTAGTTCCGCATACAAGCCACCATCGGCTGCATAGTTGATGTCTTCAAAAAATATCCCCAGCAATTTATCACTGATAGGTTTTGCTTTATCTGCCTGCACCTTGATGGTTGCATTGATGGGTTGAAGACCGACAAACCGTTGCGCATCGTCCTTGGCTGTTTCACTATATAAGCTGCTTTTATATTGATGCAGCTCGTAGGTTTTAATCAGCTTATCAACAACAGTCCACGCAACATAACGCACTTGCCCGGTTGCAACGCCAGTTTGCAAACTAATGGCAGTGCTTATATTTTTATACTGTGTCGCGGGCACTTCCATTGCCTCGCTATACGTTTTAAAATCCTTTGTTGTAAGTGTATAATATTTACCGGAAGCATCGCTATAAGTTATTGTGTTGTTTGTTGTTGATCCATCATAATTTACTATGGGTCGAAGAACGTTTGAACCGGCTTTTGTCGCCGGGTAACTTTGGCGTCCCCAGTCAATTAAGTCAATTGATGAGGCGTGAGCAAATACTTTATCCCTTGCATTCAAACTCCATATACAGTGCCATAAGCCTGTGTGATCCTGGAAGAGGTATGGCGTGAACATTTTCTTTTCAGAACCCCAGCGACCATAATCAGATTTAAGGAAAGAAAATTCATTGCCAATGCTATACCAACTTTTCTTATCGCGGCTCCAGGCAAAATGCAAACCATTGTGGTTATTATTTTTTCCGGATGCATAAGAGAAAAGGTAAACCGAGTCGGGTTCGTTGGCAAAGGCAAAAAGCATCTGCATCTTGATAACAAACAACAACAAAACGAGCTTCTTCATTGACTTTTTTTAATGCACAATTATTATTTGCCTTTCACTTCAATGGTTGTATCCCTTCATGTGTAGGCTTTACGGGCTTAATGGTTCCATCAGCATTGAATTCCATTTTATCAATACACACTTCGCGGTTATAACCTGCAGCATTTCCCATCGTTATTCCTTTGGGATAATTGAAGCGATGATAAACGATATACCATTCATCTTTACCCGGAATTTGAATAGTAGAATTATGACCGGTACCATAAATGCCAATTGAGGCATCTTTTGCTATCACCAAATTATTTGGAGGTATTACAATTTTTCCCAAAGGCGAATCAGCCATGCCATAACGAACGCGGTAGTTCTCACTGCGCGTATCATCTTCACTCCACATAAAATAATATTTACCGTTTCGATAGAACACATGCGTTCCTTCACGGAAAGTGGCATCAGGTTTTAAGATGGTATGCGTTTCCGTTTTTATGGATGTCATATCATCGCCTAGTTCAGCCCCAGCCATAAATCCATTACCCCAATACAAATAACTCTTTCCGGTTTTCGGGTCAGTAAAAACATCGGGGTCTATCACCTGCCCACGGGTGATGCCTGCGGGATGTTTATCTATAAGCGCCTTGCCCAAATCAACAAAAGGACCTGTAGGATTATCGGCTACTGCCACGCCAATTTTTTGTGCAGCAGTGAAGTAGAAAAAATATTTGTAGCTGCCGTTGATCTTCTTCTCAACGATACAAGGTGCCCATGCATTTCGCTTTGCCCAGCTTACATCTTTTTCCAGGTCAAGTATCACGCCTTCATCTTTCCAGTTAACCAAATCGGCAGAAGAAAATGTTTTGAAATAGGTGCCCGACCAATTATTAAATCCATCGCTTGTAGGATAGATATAAAACCTGCCGGTCTTTTCAGCATATAAAATATCAGGATCGGCATAATAGCCTTCTAATACGGGGTTGTAATATTCTTTTGCCTCCACCAAATAACGCTGCGGTGCTTTGCCTGCTATAGAAATATTATAGGGTACCGGTCCGCTTAAAAAGTTTTGTGATTTGGTGCTGATGGTTACGCCGGGATAAGCAACAAAACCCGGTTTGAATTTTTCCAGGTTCGTTCCGGGTTTAACCGGCAATACTATTTTTTTATTAGCCGTATCAAAAACAAGATTGATCTTTTTGATCTGTTTGGAAGTAACATTGGTAATTACATCATCAGCAGACAACCATTGTTTTACTAATCGTTCTGCTTCTGTACTAGTAATGGACATCACCGTTCCGTGCCGCGGATGAAAGTTCATGGAAACATCGGCATCCACCACTGTAAAATTTTTCAGGTCGGTTGTTTTGGTAAACTGGTAGCGGCCGCTGGTGTACATATCATACATGAGTATATAACCACTACCATCATTCAGCTTAAAAGTACCTGCGCCTTCTACCGGGCTTTTGGTTTGCTGCACATATTTTTCTTGCAAAACGTAGCCTTCAGTAAGCTTATCTGATACAGCTATTTTTATTCCATTACCCTGCCCTTCCGTTTTGAAAAACAAATAATACTTGCCCTCCTTTGTTACAATATCACCATCAATACACGAGCCGTTATCGGGCTTGAAAAAAAGTTGCTTTGGCTCCGCTTCCAAATCCGTGAACTCTTTATTGGCATAAGCATAGTAAATTTTGTCAGGGTCTTTGCCATGCTTCATAGACCAGTAGATCATGTACTTTTTTGCTAACGGGTCAAAGATGGTTTGTGGTGCCCACACACGCAGCAGGCTGTCATTACCCGCAAAACGTTTTTGAATATCAACAACAGCAGAAGTCCAGTTGATAAGGTCTGTTGATTTCAATAAAACCATTGCCCGGTTGGAGTTCCAGCCTTTTGCTGAAACCATATCGGTAACCACCCTGTAAAATGTTTTACCATCAGCACCACGCAAAATATGCGGATCGCGTATGCCACCGGTTGAACTTATTTTTTCTGAGCTGATGATAGGTTTGTCGCCATTCAAAGCACGATAGTTATAGCCATCATTGCTTATTGCAAAATGAATGGCTTCTTCGCTTTTTGCATTGCCGGTGAAAAAGGCGAATAAATAGGCACTGTATTTTTCTGTTGATGTTTTCTGCGCGTATAAATCAGTTGCTGATTGTAATAACAGCAACATGATAGCGCAAATAATGTTCACTCTTGCCCTTTTCATAATTCAGGAATTGTTTATTAATAATTTCTCTGCGCACTCTGTGTTGTATTTCCTCTGGCTGGTCTCTGTGGTAAAAATTTAACCGCAGAGAAATACAAGTGTGAGGCGCAAAGAAAGCAGAGAAAAGCGCTCAATCCTATTTTCTCACAATGATCCCTATGTTCTTCTGGGTTGAATTTCATCCGGCTGTTCACTGTGCAAAAATTTAAACGCAGAGAAATACACAGAAACTATAAACTGAAACTTTTCACATCTTTTGATACACCCTAACATAATCCACCTCAAACCTGTTAGGAAATTTTGTATCGCCAATATCACCACCGTTCATGCCACCCATTGCAAGGTTTAGCAACATATAATGTGGTTGTTTAAATGGGTTGATGTTTGATCCATCTTTGTTAACCAGTTTGCTCAATTCAACCTTGTTCAATAATATATCATCCAAATAAAGCGCTACTACATTTTCATCCCAATCCATGCGCCATATGTGAAAGTTTGAAGCCCAGTTTTTACCACCAAGTGAATCGATTGAAAAGGTATTGCTATACCATTCGGCTTTTCTATTACTACCAATGCAGGCGATGTTTGCAAGCAACTTCTTTTTATAATATTCCATGATATCTATCTCACCGTTTGCAGGCCATCTTCCCGCAACACCCAACGTCCACCATGCTGGCCATAAACCGGGGCTGATGTCGATCTTCCCCCGCATTACAAACCGCCCATACTGCCATGTATATTTGCCGGATGTATTGATGCTGGATGCAGAATATTCAATGGTCTTTCGGCTCTTTCTCCAATCTTTACTTCCTGCTTCGTATCGGGGGTTGGGTTTAGATTCTTTACGACCCTCAATAACCAGCAAACCTTTTTCGCACCATGCATTGTCTTCCTGGTACCATTGCGCTTCTTCGTTGCGTGCATAACCTTTTTCGTAGCGCCACCTGGTGGTATCGGGCTTTCCAGCTTTATCGAATTCATCGGACCAAACCAGTTTATAGCCATCCATCAAATAAGCTTCGGCAATTGAAGTTTTTTGAATTTTACATCCACATATACCAATCAATACTATAACAAACCATGCTACTTTCATACGCTACTAAAGGTATTTTAAACACTATGCTCTTTCCAAAGTTCTTATTCTTTTTGCCAGCAAAATCCCTGCAATACTCAGGAAGAAAACAAGAATATTAATCAGCAAAGCAGTAAGTAAAACCATCCCTCCCGAAATGTACCATCCCATTGCACAAAC
>JANPIA010000509.1:0-3210 GCA_031424735.1 Segetibacter sp. | reverse complement strand
GCTGGCAGTTTAAATTGCTGGAAGCCCGGCTGGGGTTAAAGTTTGAAGACAGGCATGGGGCAAACTATTATACATCGCAGCTACCATCTCACCACATTGAAACGATAAAAGAGGGGGAAAGTAAGAACAGTTTGCTAACGCTCATCAATAACTGGCTGGAACGCATGCCCGTTTTTACCGACGATCGTTTTTGGGAAAACTACCGTTCGATTTACACCAACAGTTTAGCCGACGGTGAAAGAACCAACCTGATATACTTTGACGAAGTTTTTAAAAGTGCTGAAGCCGGAAGAAACCTCACTGCCAAAGCAAGCCGCGCTGCCCTGTTTATTTTACTTTACCGGGGCTATCCTATTTTACAACTACCCTTCCAGCTTTTAAACGTGTTGCTCGAAATTGATGAACAACTTTCCACCTGGCGGTTCCGGCACATGCACATGGTACACCGTGTAATTGGCACCCGGCAAGGCACTGGCGGAAGTACTGGAAGAGATTATTTGAAAGGAGCCCTGGAAAGGCATTATATTTTTAAAGAAATTGCCACATTAAATAGCTTTTTGGTTGAACGAAGTAAACTACCCAACTTATCAGCAGAAACAACCATTAAGCTGGGCTTTACCGTTTAAGTGCTTTGTTTTAAGTGGCTTATAACAAAACGGCCGGGTGCAAACTCTCCAGCGGTACTCTTTTTTTCACAGAACAATCAAATTTATGTTTCCACACTTTAATGTCTGAACCGGTTACTTGTTTGCCATATAAAAATAATTATACGTTACCCGTCATCGTTTGTTATGCTGATACTTCAACCTTATAAATTACAAGTTGTCGCCTTATGAATGATGAACCTTTGAATGAAATTTTGGAAGACTATAAAGTAAAAGCAAATCACCTCGTTCATAAATATTCATCTCCTAGCCAATTTTATTATGGTGCGGATGCAGATATGCCTATGTCGGCAAAAATTTCTGCCTTCCACTTGGCCATGCGCCGCCTCGAAGAAGAGTTGGAAGAAGAAACTATCGGGCTATTGAAAAAAACCATTACAAAAAAGGAGGTTGACATGCCCGCATTGCTCGATAACATTTTTGGTTACCGTTGTACAGCACGGCTCGAATTCATTCATAATAATCTTCCTTAAGCCGTTTTATAAATAAGCGTGATTGATTGCGCACGGAAACGCAAGTAAATGATTTTAAAACACTAAAAGTGTTGCCAGTAAAGCGTTTCAGTTAGTCTATTGCTACTAATTGTTTAAAAACTAAAAGAATTTTTTGTCAATATATCTCAAACCGTATTTTTGCCGCGGAGAGTTGGCAGAGCGGTCGATTGCGGCAGTCTTGAAAACTGTTGACTGTAACAGGTCCTGGGGTTCGAATCCCTAACTCTCCGCCACGTAAAATTTAGAACGCTGTACTGTTGAAGGTCACAGCGTTTTTTATTTTAACCAAACGCGGATGAACCAGTCGGTAGCCAATACCGGGGAAGTGAGTAAGAATGGTTAAGACAGGTGTCCACCCTCTATAATCAATGGCTTTCGCAACTCTACCGAATGGGGTAGTTCTTTCATCATCATACCCTGGCAGCAGTATCTTTTTTCAGGGGATATTTCCCTGCTGGAGCGATACTAATACCGCATGAAAAATTATGTTGACTTTCTTGCGTCGACTGCAACTAACCATATTATTACCACCGGGCTGGGCGATTGGTACGACATTGGTCCTAAGCCTGCATGGGGTTCGCAGCTAACACCGGTTTCGTTTACCGGTACGGCTATTTATTATTACGATAATCTCATCATGCACAATATTGCAAAGCAATTGGGCAAGCAGCACGATGCAGAAAATTTTAAAAATAAAAGTGAAGCCATTCGCGCATCGTTCAATAATGAATTTTATAAACCTGTCACCGGCTTGTAGGCTACGGGCTCAAACACCACCTGCGCTATGCCACAGTTTCTAAACATTGTTGCAGCACAAAATCGGGAGAAGTCGTTGAATGCATTGTTCGATAGCATCAGAAAGCGCAACAATAGTTTTACGTCTGGTGAAGTGGGCTATCGTTTCCTGCTAAGGGCGTTGGCAGATCGCGGACATTCCGATTTGGTGTACGATATGAACAATCAATCTGAAAAGCCCGGGTATGGATATTAAATAAAAAAAGGCGCCACCAGCCTTACAGAAAAATGGGATGCAGGCGTTGGAAATTTTGGCTCGCAAAATCATTTTATGTCGGGGCAGATCAGTGAATGGTTCTTTAATAATCTGGCGGGTATCAGCCCCGATGAAAGTGGTGCGGGTTTTAGGAAGTTCATTATCAAACCCGCAGTAGTAAGCGGCTTGCGTTGGGTGAAGGGATCGTTCAATTCCATCAGCGGCAACATTATATCTGAATGGAAAAAAGAAACCGGCAGGTTGCAAATGAAGGTTGTTGTTCCGTTGAATACCATCGCTACCATACATGTTCCAGCAAAAAAGGGAAATGTAGTTTTTGAAAGCGGCAAGCCGGTAATTACATCCAAAGTTGTAAAAGTAACAGGCTTTCAAAATGGATATTATATATTTGAAGTGGGCTCAGGTGAATACCATTTCAGCAGTATACAGTAACGCTTAGCGTGAATGTTATGATTGAGAGTATGCGGCATTTATAACTATGCAAGCGCTGTTATAATGATTGTTTGGCGAATTAAAACGGTAAACAAAGTTGCCATGAAAACAGGCAGATGAATTGATTGCGACGCAACAAAAGTTGCCATGAAAAAATGAGGCTGGTACCTTACAAATCTTACCCAAATAAATGTTTTTACTAATTAGGGATAAATAATTTTACAAGAATTTGCGGCAGTTATCTGTAAACCAAAACCACATTGTTAGCCCGAACTTTTAACTGGTAGCGCATTACCACATCGTCGTACAAAACCAGGTTAAGCCACGATACTGATGGCGTAGAAACAATATAAGTGTATCGGATATTCTTCGTTGTAACCAAACCATCCGGCTGTATAAATGCCCACGCGGAAGAGGGAGCTTGTTCCAGTATATCAACGCTGGTATCGAAGGAGCCATCTGTATTTTGACGAAGCCGGTTAATTTCCATTTCCATCACAATGGTATCTCCCACGGCGGCTTCAATAACGCCCCTTTTTGGTTTGAAGGACACAACACCCGCCTTTATAAACCGCTGCGATTTAAAAGGTGTATGATCAAATTCCTT
>JANPIA010000508.1:0-11806 GCA_031424735.1 Segetibacter sp. | reverse complement strand
CTTTAAAATTTCGGTTATAATTCTTTCATCGTCTGTTAATGAAATAAACAATTCGCGTTGTGGTTTGGGCTTTACTTTCTTCGCCTGCCAGCCTAAGGTTTCCGTTAGTTGTAACGCATCGGTTAGTAAAATTGCTTTGTTGTTTTGAATAAGATAATTGCAACCTGCACTTTTACTATCAGTTGTTCGGCCGGGAAAAGCAAATACGTCGCGGTTATAATTGTCAGCCATTTCTGCTGTTATCATACTACCGCCTTTTATACTGGTTTCAACTAAAACGGTTGCATCGCTAATGCCGGCTACCAGGCGATTACGGATGGGGAAGTTATGTTTGTCGGGTTTCGTTTTGCTTTTAAATTCGGTAAGGATTCCCCCATTCATCACCATTTCCTTTGCCAGCGATTTATGCTGCGAAGGATAGATTGTATCGAGCCCGTGCCCTACCACACCAACTGTGGGCAGGTTGTTTTTAATAGCAGCTTTGTGAGCAAAAGCATCTATTCCAAAAGCAAGCCCGCTAATAATAATTACGTTTAGCGTTGAAAGTTCTTCAACCAATTTTTCGGTTGCCTGCTTTCCATAATCGGTGTTGGTACGGGTGCCTACAATGGCTAATATTTTCGAACTGTTGAGGTCGGCATTTCCCCTGTAATAAAGAAGAGAGGGAGGATCGTAACAATTTAATAATCGCTGCGGGTAATTTTTTGATTGGATGAAGAGTGGCTCTATTTTGTATTTGTCTATAAAAGCAATCTCTTCTTCAGCTCTTGCAAAATGAGCAAAATCTTTAATGTTTTTTGCCCTGATGATCCCGATACCTTCCTGTCGTTCAAGATCTTTTCGGGAGGCTTAAAAATGGAAGCTGCATCGCCGAAATGTTCAAGTAATGCCTTAGCCTGCACCGCACCTATGTTGGGTACTAGGGTTAATGCAATTTGGTAAAGAAGATCGTTGGTAATAGCGTTCGGCATCGTGCTTTATTAGAAATATGAAAATAACATTTCCGTTTTAATGGAAGTTTTGGAGCACGTATTTGTTTTAAAGTGTGTCACCCGAACTTTTCACTGCAAACTTTTACAGTTATTGATACCGATTGCTTTGGGTAGAGATTTTTACCACAGAGAAAGACAGGAGTTTTTCGCAGAGAACGCAGCGTTTCAAAAGGCATTTCACCTGCGTTTCTTCCTCTATGTAATCTGGGGTAAAAAAATGGTGCATTAACAAACGGCAGTAAAAGAGGGCGACGCAACGACGATTACATGAAATACAATAGCTGGAAACAAACTTTAATTCCCAACAATCACAAACTCCGTTCGCCTGTTTTGTGAGCGACCAGCTTCCGTTTTATTATCGGCTATGGGCTTGGTAGAACCGAAGCCTTTGTAGAGTAGCCTGGCTCCATCAATACCTTTGCTCATCAAATAATCAACAACCGCTTTTGCACGATTGGTGGAGAGTTTTAAATTATCGGCAGGTTTGCCAACATTATCGGTGTTACCGTTGATCTGCACTTTTACAGTTGGATTTTCGCTCATTAACTGTAACAATTTATTGATCTCTATTAGGCTGATGTTTTGCAGTTGGGCCGAGTTGATATCGAATAAAATATTTTTTAAAACAACTGATGCATTCAGTTCAACCGGCTGCAAAGGAATGTCTTTAAAATAAGTGCTGTCAGGCGCGCTTTTGCTTAGCGGGTACAACTCGCTAAAAAACAAGTAGCCTTTGCGATTAACCGAAAAATTATAGTCCTTGCCCACCGGCAGTGTCATAAAATAATTGCCTGTTTCATCGGTTTGAACTTTAGTGACTATTTGTTGATTGCTGTTATCAATTAATTCAACTGCACTGGGTAAACCTTTACCAGTTTTCTTGTCAAAAACTTTACCCTGCACATACAAGGTTTTTGCCGGTCTTACATTTTCGCGAAGCACAAACGTGTACAGGTCGAGCCCGCCACGGCTGTCGCTCCTGTCGCTTGCATAAAAAGCGGTCTTACCATCGGCGGCAATAAACAAGCTTCCTTCGTTTTCTATGGTGTTGATGGGATAACCCAGGTTTTCAGGAATACTCCACTCGTTGTTCGGTCCTTTGCGGCACATAAACATATCGCTGTTGCCATAGCCCGGCAAACCGTCCGAAGTAAAATAAAGCGAAGCATTATCTGCATGAATAAAGGGTGCCAGTTCATCGCCACTGGTGTTAATAGAAGCTCCCATGTTTTTAGCGGTGGTCCATTTGCCATTGGGTAACCGGTAGCTAACATACAGGTCTTTACCACCAAAGCCACCGGGGCGGTTGCTGCTAAAATATAGTGCTCTTTTATCAGGACTTAAACTGGGCGAACTTTCCCATGCATCGCTGTTTACATTGCGCCCCAGGTTCTCTGGTTCGCTCCAGCCTGTCGGTGTGTAATAGGAAATATATAAGTCGAAATCGCCAATGCCGTTCGGAAAATTATAGCCCGCAAAAAGCAGCCAGTCTCCATCCTGCGAAATGTTGATGGCACCTTTTGAAGGTTCAATATTTATATCGCCATCAATCTCCTTTGCCTTCGAATATTTTTTATCGGACAAAATGGTTGCTTCCATAAAGTCTTCCCTAAATCCCTGCCCTCTCCTGGTAAAAACAAACAGGCTGTCGTTAATGGTGATAGATGGATAATATTCTGATTTCTCAGAGTTCACACTATCGCCCAAATTCATAGGGGCGAAAACATAATTTCCTGCGGGATGTTTTTGCCCGTACTGGATTCCAAATTCGAAGGTTTTTTTTCGATAGCTGCCGCTTTTTCGGCTGCGCTCATTTAGCTCGGCGATGGAAAGAAAGCTGTTAATGGCATCCAGGGCTTTATCAAACTTTCCCAACCCAGCCAAATTAATAGAGTAGGGCAGGTAGTAGTAGCGGAAGTTAAATGTATCCATCGCCCTTCCCTTCTCATAATTTTCAATGGCGGAAGTATAATCTTTCAGTTCGCCATAAGCACCCGCTAACGATAGTAACGCATCAACATATTTGTTATCTATTTTAAAAGCATTTTGCAGCATCGGGATGGCTTCCCTGATTTCGCCATCGCGTAATTTAACTAAGGCGCGTTCGTACACATCAACTGCTTTAGGGTTAATTTTTTCAGCCTCATATTTTTGGGCAGCAACGCTTAGCGATGTGAGAAGCAGAAGTATAATTACAAGGTTCTTCATGGCATAAATAAAAAAATGAAGGTCGGATAAAGCGGTTAATGTTGTTGTTAAAAAAGGAGGGAGGATTTGGGCATCTGCGGTTTTTAGGTAGAAGACGGATTTGTCATTATCGGTACGGGGTAATTTAGCCCAATATATCAAAGGCAATAAAAAACCATCGGCAATACAAACCCGCAGAATTTTAGGTGGAGTACAACAATTGGGCAGAGAACTAACTTCTATACAGTTTCTCTAAAAAATCTGGAAAAACCTACGGCACATTTATAAACTTATGTATTTGCAAACTCAGCTCCCAACGCGGATTTTCCTTTATATAGTCAACGATCAAAGGAGTCATCTCATCCGCTTTACTCCACTCTGGTTGCAGGTATAGTTTACATTGACTGCTTACGCCTGCGGCGTGCTTTTCGGCCCATTCAAAATCATTTTTATTGTAGATGATCACCTTGAGCTCGTTGGCTACCGGCAAAATTTCAGGAAGCGGCGCTTTAAATTTTTTGGGTGATAAACATATCCAATCCCATCTTCCACTTAATGGCGAGGAGCCAGATGTTTCAATATTGGTTTCGAAACCGGCGGCGTGTAAATCCTTGGTTAGCTCATCCAGTTTATGCAACAATGGCTCACCACCTGTAATCACCGCCAACCTTCCGGGGTGTTTTAGCGCTTGCCTTACAATTTGCCCCACTTCATATTTTTGATGTTGTGTGGCATCCCAGCTTTCTTTTACATCGCACCAAAAGCACCCTACATCGCAGCCGCCCAAACGTATAAAATAGGCAGCCCTTCCCTGGTGAAAACCTTCACCTTGTAAAGTATAAAACGATTCCATCACCGGTAGTGCCACACGTGTAGCTGAAATTGATTGAAGAAGCATGAGCCTGCAAAAATAAGGCAGCACAGGCACAGTAAATGTGTTAGTGAAATAGTTTAAGAAAAACTAAAGAAGATCGGTCCGACTTTACTTAGATTTTTTTGCAATTTGTAAGAGGATTTCTTCATCCTGCATATCCATCCAATTTTTAGCCAACGTTAAGCGCACGGATTGCGCTCCACCAGAAGGAGTACAAACCACCTCTGCTTTGCCATCATCGCCAGATAATGCTTCGGCTTTATCTGCCGCTTCCGGGTTGGATGAATACGTCTGAACGCAGGTCCATTTTGTATTTTCCCTGTCTATTACTTCTTTTTGTATCATTTTTTCTCGAGATTGAGAAGTGAATAGTGAATGATCAATCGTGAATCGAACCGAGCTGTCATCAGTCAACCGTCATCTGTCATCTAAATTAACCACGATCAACCTATATCTCCTGTCAACTTCTCTGCCTTCGCAAATACGCTTCCATCGTGTTTTTCATTAACCCGGCTATCGTCATGGGGCCAACACCGCCCGGCACAGGAGAAATGGCAGAAGCTATCTTCGATACACTTTCAAACTCAACATCGCCCTTTAACCGGTAACCGCTTTTTGTTGTGGTGTCATCAATACGGGTAATACCTACATCCAATACAACTGCACCGTTTTTTATCATATCAGCTTTTACAAAGCCCGGCTTGCCTAAAGCTGCCACAATAATATCTGCCTGCAGGCTAATTTCTTTTAGGTTAGCTGTGTGAGAATGGCAAAGTGTAACGGTAGAATTGCCGAAGTATAAATTGCTGCTTAATAAAATACTCATTGGTCTGCCCACAATATTGCTTCGTCCTATCACCACTGCATGTTTTCCCTTTGTTTCCACTTTATAATATTCCAACATCAGCATCATACCATAAGGTGTAGCGGGAATAAATGTTTCCAGCCCCTGCACCAGTTTGCCAACGCTAACCGGGTTAAAACCATCCACATCTTTCAATGGGTTAATCGCGTTGATCACTTTTGTTTCACTCACATGCTTTGGCAACGGAAGCTGAACCAGTATACCATCCACCGCATTGTCATTGTTTAGTTGATCAATCTTTTCCAGCAAATCCATTTCATTTATGGTGGATGGAAGTTTGAGGAGCGTTGAGCGGTAACCAATTTCGTTACAGGCTTTTACTTTATTGGCTACATAGGTTTCACTTGCCCCATCGTTACCCACTAAAATAGCGGCAAGATGTGGTGCCCGTTTGCCTTGTTGTAATAACACATCAGTTTCAAGCCTGAGCTTATCTCTAACGGATTGAGAAGCCACTTTTCCATCTAATAGTAACATGCGCGCAAAGGTATTGGTTGAAGTGGATTTTGCCGGGGTGCCCTGAAAGGTAACGGTAAATTAATTTTTGCCTTACCCCTGTTTGTTTTTAAATTTCAGTATTAAACAAACTGCTTGAAACCTGCTTTATTTTTTTTGATCGTGGTTTGGTACTGCGTAGTAAATGGTCAAACTTTACGTCAGCCATTATCTGTGCGATATGCGGGCTTGGGTGCATACAGCAAAAAATTTATCGACGTATTTTCAGGAACAAATAACCAGGCAGCTTTTGCACAAATAAAAACCGGCGGATTAGGTGTTTATGGCGAACGAAGATTTATGTTGGAGGAATTGAACCAGTTTACCGCTGTAGTTACAATGCCTACCTCCTCCGGAACCTTTGCTTTACAGGGCGATTATTTTGGATTTAGTTCTTTTAACGAAAATCAGTTGGGGCTTGCCTATGCACGCTCTGTTAGCAGCAGGGTTGATGTAGGTGTAAAGTTTAATTATAACAGCGTTCGAATTGCCGGGTATGGCAATGCCACAGCCATAAATTTTGAAGCGGGCGCCATCTTTCATTTAACCGACAAATTGCATACAGGCTTGCATGTTTACAACCCTCTCAGCAGCAAACTTGGTAAAAACAATACGGAGAAACTCGCGTCCATTTATAAAGCCGGAATTGGGTACGAAGCATCGGACCGTGTTTTTGTAAGTACCGAAATAGTGAAACAGGAAGATCAGCCGATTAATGTAAATGCCGGACTTCAGTACAAGTTGGACGATAAAATTTTTACACGGGCAGGTATCTCTACCCAAACCAGTAACAGCTACATTGGTGTAGGTTTCCAATTTGGTTTTGTAAGGGTTGATGTAAATGCTTCGTACCATCCGCAGTTGGGCGTAACACCAGGCTTACTCCTGATATTTAATTTTAAGAATATTGTTAAGGAGTGAGGAAGTTCCTGTTCATATTAACCGCTTGCTTTCACCTTTCGGTTACGTTAGCCCAGTCCGAAGACCCGCCACCTATAAAAACAGAACAACAATTAGAAAACCTGGCGGAAGCAACCGAGACGGAAACTGAAGATGATAGTTATTTGCAGTCGCTGGCGCAATTCAAAAAAAGTAAACTGAATCTTAATATAGCCGACGCTTCCGAATTGAAAGAGCTGATACTGCTAAGCGATCTGCAAATACAGAGTTTGATTAAGTACCGACAGTTGTTAGGTAAGCTGGTTAGTATTTACGAATTACAGTCCATCCCTTCGTGGGATGTAGAGACCATACAAAAGCTGTTGCCTTTTATAAAGGTGGATGATGAGATTCCTATTTCTATCGAATTGAAAAAACGTTTTAACCAAGGGCAGCATACTGTGCTGGGGCGAATTCAACAGGTGATTGAAAAGAGTGAAGGATTTATACGCCCCGATAGTGTTGCCAGCCGCTACACAGGCAGCCCGCAACGTTTGTTTCTTCGTTATAAATATGTGTATCGAAATTTACTGCAGTACGGGTTGGTAGCAGAAAAAGATGCGGGTGAGCAGTTTTTTAAAGGCAGTAGCAAGGGCTTCGATTTTTACTCATATCATTTTTTTGCCAGGAAGTTGGGCCCCATAAAAGCGCTTGCGCTGGGCGACTTTACCATAAACCTTGGACAAGGTTTGATCCATTGGCAAAGCCTGGCATTTAAAAAGAGCGCCGATATAATAGCTATAAAACGCCAGTCAGATGTGCTTCGACCTTATAACTCTGCCGGGGAATATAATTTTCAACGGGGCGTGGGCGTAACAGTTGCCAAAAATCGTTTTGAGGTTACAGCATTTGCATCGTATCGTAAACTTGACGCAAATTTCCATAAGGATACCTCCCTTTCTAACGATGATTTTATTTCATCGGTTTTAACCTCCGGCTACCACCGTACACCATCGGAGATAAACGATAAATACAAAGTGCATCAAACCAGCTTTGGGGGTAATATCTCCTACAATGCCAACTCATTTCATGTTGGGTTTAATGGTGTAGTGTTCGCTTTTTCTGAACCGCTGGTTAAAAACCTTCAGCCATACAATCATTATGCAATACAAGGTAAAAGCTGGCATAACTACAGCTTGGATTACAATTATACCTGGCGTAACCTGCACTTGTTTGGCGAGGCAGCTTTGGATAAGAATTATGCAAAGGCTTTCCTGAATGGACTACTTGTTAGCCTTCATCCGCAGGTAGATGCGTCCCTCGTTTACCGCAATATCCAAAGCAGTTATCAAACCTTATATGGAAATGCTTTTACCGAAAACACCTACCCAACCAACGAAACCGGGCTGTTCACCGGCATTTCTATCAAGCCGGTACCCTTTTTAAGGGTTGATGCTTATGCGGATGTTTTTAGTTTTCCGTGGCTTCGTTACAGGGTAGATGCTCCTACAAAAGGCTCGGAATACATGGTACAGCTTACTTATAAGCCCAACCGCGAAGTAGAGATTTATACCCGTTACCGCAACGAAAATAAAGCCATCAATATATCTGTCTTATCATTGCCAACCCACCCTGTTATGGTACGTCCACGCCAAAACTGGCGCATACAATCATCGTACAAAATAAGCCGGGAACTTACCTTAAAAAACCGGACAGAAATTGTTTGGTACGATCACCGCAATAAAGATCTTGCCCAGCAGGGTTTTCTTATTTATGCAGATGTGGGTTATAAACCAATGGGAAAACCATATGCCATCAATGGAAGGCTGCAATATTTTGAAACCGATGGATTTGATAGCCGCCTGTACGCTTACGAGAACGATGTGCTGTACAGCTTTTCTATCCCGTTTTTTTATGATAAGGGGGCGAGGTATTATTTGAACCTCAACTATGATATCTCAAAAAAAGCTACCTGCTGGTTCCGGTTTGCTCAAACGCTTTACGATGGCAAAAATGTTATTGGCAGCGGGTTGGATGAAATTGCAGGTAATAAAAAAACCGAAATTAAACTTCAGGTGATGTACACGTTTTAGTTACACTGGCGCCACTGTTTTTTCTGCTTTTTATATAAAATTAAATTGATTTTGCGAGATCGGTTTTATCGGCATCGCAAAATTTAACCGTTGCAGCAATTGCATGTTTTATTTTGCCTTATTGCTGAAAAGCGAAAACCTTAAAAGATGAGAAAACTGGACTGATACGCCGTGCTCGCAAAAAATCAATCTAATCTGCAAGGTTTTATCGCCTTGTATTATATTTACCACTTAATAATTGTAAACTTTTTTAGATGAGAAAAATTGTATTCTTTCTTGCGTTGCTGTTATTTGGTTCAGGTATGGCTATCGCGCAGTCGAGGGTAATAACAGGGCGGGTGGTTGATGAAAAGGGCGATCCCGTATCGTATGCCAGTGTGAAAATAAAAGATGCAAAAAGCGGGGTGCAAGCCGATGCGGAAGGTAATTTCAAGATAATCGCAAAAACGGGTGACGTACTTATCATTACAGCAATTGGCAGCAGTTCAAAAGAAGTGACTATTACAGAAGGGCTGTCTGTTTATGATGTTTCGCTCCAAAAAACAAATGCCGAACTGGCTACCGTGGTTGTTTCTGCATTGGGAATTAAACGTTCCGTAAAATCTACCCCCTACGCAATGCAGCAAATTAGTGCCGATAAGCTTACACAAACCAGGGAGACCGACCTTACCAGTGCGCTGAGCGGAAAAATATCTGGACTGCAAACTTTAGGACAATCCGGTTCCAAATTGGGATCGGCAGGTGCTGTTAGGTTACGCGGTGTTTCGGGGTTTGCCGATCGGGGTGCTATTTACGTAGTTGATGGAACCATTGTAACAAACGTTACCGATATCAACATGGATGATGTAGCGAATGTATCGGTGTTGAAAGGACCAAATGCTACTGCATTGTACGGGCAGCGGGCAGAAGGCGGCGTTATTATGATTACCACGCGCAAGGCAGGTAAACGTAAACCGCTTGGGGTCGATTTCAATTCAACTACAACCATAGAGCGTATTAATATTTTACCCGATTACCAGGATGTATATGGCGGCGGAAACAGTTCCGACCCCAATACTGCGTGGGCAGAAAATTCATACACCTGGAAAACAGGTTCGCCAAACGAATGGAAAGCTTTGCAGGGATTTCGCAGGCAACAATACTTTGACGATGCAAGCTGGGGACCGCGTATGGATGGTGGCGATTATATTCCCTGGTATGCGTGGTATGGCGGACACAGCCGTTCATACAAAACCGCAAAGTTTGAGACGCAACCAGATAATATCCGCGAATTTTATAACACTGGTGTAACCGCCAATAACAACATCAGCCTGTCAAAAGGCGGCGATTGGTGGAGTGGAAGAGTATCTTACACCAATCTTAATAAAACGGGTGTAATTCCAAATGCAAAACAAACTAAGCACTTTGTTTCTACCCAAAACTCTTTCGACATTGGTAAGCACTTCACGTTTGCTACCAACATCGGCCTTACGTTTGAAAATTTCAAGGGCGATTTTTTTGATGAGTATGCAAACAATACCATCGGCTCTTTCAGCCAGTGGTTTCATCGCAACATCGATATGGGAATTATGAAAGAGTTGAGGGGTTTGAAGGGACCCGATGGAAATTTTGCCACATGGAATATTAACGACCTTAGTGGAATGGACAGGGCTGCCGTTGCAACAGGCTTGTTTTGGTTTAACCCGTATACCTGGCTCGACCAGCTTTCAAATAGTACAAACCGCACCAGGGTTTTGGGCGATGCATCGCTAACTTATAAATTATCCAACGACTTTAAAGTAACCGGTACATACCGTTTAAATTACCGTACTACAAAAACGGAAGTAAAGTTGCCCTATGTGCTGGAACTGGGAAGCTTTGGGTATTCAACCGACGAGCAGGGCGGATCGTTGTTTAATAAGTACAGGAAAGACGACACCAAATACCGTGAGAACAACTTTGAGCTGATTGCCCAATACAATAAAAAGTTTAAAGATTTTACTGTTGAAGTGGTAGGCGGTGGAAACATACTGGATATTAAAAGAGATGATTCTTCCAGGAGTACATCGGGCGGATTGGTTGTTGCCGACCTTTATGCCATTAGCAATTCAAAGAGTGCACCTGCTTTGGGTGCTGCCCTTAGCTACCGCCAGGTGCGCAGCGCTTTTTTCAGGGGAACGGTAGGCTACAAGGATTTCCTCTTCCTTGATTTCTCAGGAAGAAACGATTGGTCTTCAACCTTGCCTGTAACCAACAATTCATACTTCTATCCTTCGGTAGGCACAAGCTTCATCTTTTCAGATTTTATCAAGAATACGGCACTTTCATACGGTAAGTTTCGTGCAAGTGCTGCGCAAATTGGTACCGACCCACTGGCACCTTATCAAACAAAATTCAGGTTCCTTACCGGTAATATTCCTTTTGGTTCCGACTCGCTTACTGCAGTACCAAACACTTTCATCGATCCTAATATTAAAGCACCCCTTAACACATCGTTTGAGGCGGGAGTTGATTTGAGGTTTTTAAAGGACAGAATTGGGTTTAGTGCAACCACGTATTTTGAAAAGCGGGTAAATGAAATTGTACAAACCGATGTTTCCTCCACCAGCGGTTTTCTTGCCGGTCGCATTAATGCAGGCCGGGTTGAAAGAAGGGGTGTTGAACTGGAATTCAATTTCAAGCCGGTTGTAACAAAGAATTTTTCGTGGGATGTATCCTTTAACTGGGCAACCAACAAATCAACCGTTGTAGATGTTTCGCCAAACACCGACCTGTTCACCATTTATTCAAACTATGTAGGTCAGCCGGTTATAATTGGTGTAAAAGGCAAGGAGTGGGGACAAATGCGCGCTACTGGTATTAAACGGATAAAAGGCGTACCTGTAATTGCAACCACCGGTTTATACGAATACCAGGAGGATACAGATTTTGGGTCCGTGCTGCCTAACTACAATGGTGGCTTTTTTAACTCGTTAACCTGGAAAGGCTTAACGCTTACCGCTTCTGTCGATTTTCAAAACGGCGGTAAATACTTTTCCTTTTCCGATTTTAATGGCAAATATTCAGGACTAAACAAAGAAACTGCAGAGGTGAACGACCGTGGGGTAAATGTACGTGAACCGGTTTCTGCCGGCGGCGGGGTGCACGTATATGGTGTAACAGAAAATGGCAAAGCGTACGACACCTATGTAAACGGTTACGATTATTTCCGCCAGTTCAATAACAACAGTATCTGGGACTATTCCATTTTTGATGCTACCTATATGAAACTGCGCGAAGTAAGCCTGGGATATGAAATACCGGTGAAGAAAATTGGTAATCTGTCTAAAACAGTGAAGCGGGCGTATGTTTCGGCGGTGGGCAGAAATCTATGGATGATCTACACAAAAAATAAAAATACCGATCCAACAGAAATTGCAGAAACCTACGCCGAAAATGGGCA
>JANPIA010000507.1:0-10694 GCA_031424735.1 Segetibacter sp. | reverse complement strand
GATGAACCTTTAGCCGTAAAGGTGTTGGCTGATTATATATCGCAGGTACCGTTTCTTGAATTGCTGGGAACATTTAAAGATGCCATTCTTGCCACAGATTTTTTGCGCGAGCATCAGCCCGACCTTATCTTTTTAGATATTCATTTACCAAAGCTGAAAGGGATGGCTTTTTTAAAAACACTGGTACACCCGCCGGCAGTCATCATCACAACAGCCTATCACCAATATGCCGTTGAAGGTTTTGATTTAAACGTAACCGACTACCTGCTGAAGCCCTTTGAGTTTGAGCGTTTCCTGGTTGCCGTAAATAAAGTAAACACCGCGCAGGCTGAAAAATTGCCACCTGCAAGAATGGTTGAAAAGAAAGATCACTTGTTTTTAAATGCCGAACGAAAGAAGGTAAAAATTTTGTTTGCAGACATTATATATGTTGAAAGCCAGCGCGAATACATCAAGATCGTTACTGCAAAAGGAGATTTCATTTCCAAGATAAGCACCCACGAAATGGAGGCATTGCTTCCCGCAAATTTATTCAAACGAATTCATCGCTCGTTCATAATCTCGTTGAGTAAAATAGATTCCTACACGGCCGATTTGGTGGAAGTGCATGGCGTATCAATACCAATAGGGCGTGGTTACAGAGAAGCGATAGAGAATCTTTAAGCACCGATTAAGGAACTAACCTCTTATGCAAAAAGGTTGGGCTGCGTCTCTTTTTCTTTCTATCGCGAAAAAAATTCTCCGATAGACCCGTTACTTACCAGCAATCTTCACCTGTTTATTTTTACCTCCTGTGTAATTCTGTTGTGGGTCAATTTCACTTCGTTTATATTTAGCTTACAAAATAATTACATGAAAAAATTTTTATTAGTTACTGCATTAGCCGGAGTTGCATTTACTATGCAGGCGAAAGCACAGCAACCTGCAGTTGCAACACCGCCGGCGGCAGGTAAAACAGCAGCCGATACAGCCAAGCCAAAAAAAGTGGGCATTGCTGAAAAGGTAAAAAGCAGCCGGAAAAGCGATGGACTTTTTACTATTTACCAGGATACCGCAACCGGCAGTGTACAACTGTACATTAAAAAAGACCAGCTTGGTAAGGAATATATCTACCAGAGCTTTTCATTAAACGGTCCTACCAGTTTATACCTCAACCAAAGCATGCACCGGAACACGGCTGTTTTTAAAGTGCAGAAAGCCTTCGATAAGCTTGAATTTGCAGAGGTGAATACAAATTTTTGGTACGATAAAAATAACGCCGTTAGTAAAACTGCCGGTATAGATGTACCCGATGCAATTTTTCTTGCCGAAAAATATGTTGCTGAAGATGAAAACGGGTATTTAATTGCCGCCGATGGTTTGTTTCTCAGCGAAAAGTTGGACCCTGTAAAACCGCTTGCTCCTATTGGCGTACCACCGGGGGCTATATTTAACCTGGGCGGTTTAAACCCGGCAAAATCAAAATATGCAGCAGTTCGTTCGTTCCCCAAAAATACCGACGTAATGGTCGACCTGGCTTACGATAACCCGGCACCTTACAACGGCGGAGGTAAGGACATTACAGACGCCCGCTATGTTCGGGTTCGTATGCAACACACCTTTATTGAAATGCCCGCAAACGATTTCAGACCTCGACTTGATGACCCGCGCATCGGATTTTTTACACAGGAAGTGAACGACCAGACGAGTATATCACCCGTTCCTTATCGCGATATTATCAATCGATGGAACCTTGTAAAAAAAGAACCTTCCGCAACACTTTGCGAACCGGTTGAACCCATAGTTTGGTATATAGAAAACACCACGCCGGTTGAGTATCGCCAAACCATTAAAGAAGCCGGCGAAAAGTGGAACGAAGCTTTTGAGAAAGCCGGGTTTAAAAATGCAGTAGTATTGAAACAGATGCCTGATAATGCGGATTGGGATCCCAACGATATCCGGTATAATGTTATCCGTTGGGTATCGTCAGCAAACCCTGCGTATGGTGCCATCGGACCCAGTTTTGTTAACCCGCGCACCGGCCAAATACTGGGTGGCGATATTACCGTAGAGTGGTTTAGCGGAAGCGCCACGCCCATTTTTGATGAATTGTTTAGTGCCCCCGGCGAAAACAAAGTACCGCTTCAATTTCCTGGTATAAAAACAGATTTTGTGAATTGTACAATGGCTGCAGAATTAAAAGCGCAATACGCTACGGGGCTTACAGCTTTGGAAGCAGCCGGGGCAGCAGATACAGATGTTAAGGAAATGCACAAGCAATTTTTGTATTACCTCATCCTGCACGAAATGGGTCATACAATGGGGCTTAATCATAATATGAAGGCAAGCCAGATGCTGAAATCATCTGAACTAAACAATACCGCTATTACCCATAAAAAAGGTTTGATGGGCAGCGTAATGGATTACCCGGCTATTAATGTGAGTTTGGATCCCAGCAAGCAGGGAGATTATTATACTACTAAAGTGGGTCCGTACGATGTGTGGGCGATTGAATATGGTTATACACCTGTAGAGGAAGCGGGTGAAGAGGCGTTTCGCAAAAAAGTATTGAACCGCAGTACAGAGCCTGATCTTGCATTTGGCAACGATGCAGATGATATGCGTGCACCCGGTAAAGCAATCGATCCGCGGGTGAATGTAAATGATCTTGGCAGCGATGCAATTGCCTATGCAGAAGAGCGCTTTCAACTGGTAAACAAGCTTATGCCAAAACTAAAAAGCAAGTATAGCAAAAGCGATCGCAGTTATGCCGAGTTAAGGGGACGCTATAATATTTTAAATGGTCAGCGCAATTCAATGATCAGTGCGGTAAGCCGTTATATTGGCGGTGTTTATATTGATAGAAGTTATGCCGGACAAAACTCTTCTACCAAACCTTTTACACCCGTACCAGTGGCAGAGCAAAAGCAGGCAATTGCGGTACTATCAAAGTATGTGTTTGCACCCAATGCATACGATGCCGATGCAGCCGTTATTCCGTACCTGCAAATGCAACGCCGTGGCTTTGGGTTTTTTAGCACCACAGAAGATCCAAAGGTAATGACCGCTTATATGGGACTTGCCGGTTCCGCGGTGTCGCATATTATGCACCCGGCTACAATGCAGCGAATAACAAACAGTCAGCTGTATGGCAATACCTATAACCTGGTAAATGTAATGAGCGATCTTACCAAAGGGATTTTTGATGCCGATATGAAAGGTAACGTGAACGTATACCGTCAGAACCTGCAAAACACCTTTGTTAAAAGTGCTCTATCGCTTTTAGATGAACGTGCACCTATTGATGAGATTAGCCGTGCCGCCATCCTGTACACCGTTAAAAACATCAAAGCAAAATTAGCAGGCGCGGTTTCCGTTAATGAAGAAACAAAAGCCCATCGCGCAAATTTGGTGTACCTGATTACCAATGCGCTGGAAAAGAAATAAAAATTTTTACAAACCTGAAGTAAGAAGCCTGCAAATATTGCGGGCTTTTTCATTTAGTGATAATTAGTGTTCTTTAACGCAACGCGGCAAGTCATCATCACTTCCGCATGGTAAAAGTTTGCTCTAGAAAATCGGCACCAAAAACATCTTTACCATACAGTACACAAGCTTTATCGGTCAGCGTTTTTATATCGAGGAATAAGCTGCCGTCTATAACAATTCTTGTATCGCCCGACATGGCATAGGTTGACGTGTCTTTAGTACCGAACAGCGAAACATAAACTTTTCCATCTACTCTAAAGTCGAGGTAATCATCAACCCCTCCTGTTAAATTTTTAAAATGATCCGCTCCAGAAAAGTGATCATTTTCGGCATACGTTACCAATTGCCATTTTGCCTGCATTTTTTGTAACGGGGTTAACGCCACTTGCGTATCACTTTTTTTACAACCAGTAAAGCTGTTTGAAAGGATCGCAATAATTGCAATTGAAATAAAAATCTTTTTCATGATGTTTGGTTTTTGTGATTGTTTAAATACAGCGGGATGTGCATTTTAATTATTACCAGGGTTTATTCGTACGGATTCTTTGCACAAGTAATTAAATGCAACCCATGTTATTCTTGACAAAAGTCAAATGATGAAAAAGAAGAACGAATTTGACAATTGTCAATTTTGGGTTAGGGGTGAGTATCGCCGTGCCCTAATGCGGCTAAGTGTTTCCAGGTTCATACCCAGGTAGGTTGCTATGTGTTTAAGTGGTGCGCGTTGCAGCAATTGCGGGTAATGTTTTACAAAATAACGGTAACGTTCTTCCGCTTTGGTTTTTCTTAAATTGTACAATTCAATCTCCAGGAAGTATAGATATTTTTCTGTAACAATTCTTCCAATAATATTAAAGGCTGGATAATCTTTATACATTTTTTGCATCTGGTCGTAATGAAAACAGGCTATGGTTACATCTTCTAATGCAATAATATTTTCATTGCCGGGGCGGCGACTATAATAACTATAAATAGAAGTAATGGGCGACCCCTCCTGTAAAAATTTAGTGGTTATTTCTTCATCATCTTTTATATAATAGCTTCTTACAGCTCCTTTAATTATCCACGAAGTATAGTTGGAAACGAACCCCTGCTTTAATATAAATTCATCCTTTTTATATTCTTTGATTTTTGCATAGTTGAGCAGGTCGTTAATAAGTTGTTCCGGCATCTTGCAAATGCTGTTACAATAATCTAATAGCGGTTGAAGCATTGTACAAAAATTTTATTTTTCTCAATTGAGTATTGCCGGGCAAGCGCGTGTTATTTTTTTTGTAAGCTATTTTTAATTCGATGCTATGGCAACCGGAATTGTGTGGGTAACCTGTTTCAATTGGTGGTTGGGTGTTTGTGTTTGGTAATTTTTTTTGTTAGCAGATACGTTGGAGCGCCAAACCATCAATTGAAAAGTAGCAACTGCTAAATACCACTATTAACCCTACCGAAAAGGTGCTAATTTGAATACCTAAACTTCCTTCTTGAAATTTATTTTAATTGTTGTGCTCTGTTGTGTAAACACTGCGGCTTTTTCGCAGTATGAGCATCTCCGTTTTAAAATGTTGGAGAACGGCCTCATGCATAAGGTTGATATAAGCGGCGTGTACTTTACACGAGATGGTAAAACGTGGTTTGGTACCAGCGATGGACTTGCATCGTTTGACGGTAATGATTTTAAAGTGTACCCGGTTTCAAATAAAAGTAAGACGGATTTGGTACCGGAAAGAGTGCTCGCCTTTGCGGAGGATCAGCAGGGTTTTATATGGGTCTATTCATCCCGCCTTGTGTTGCTAAAATTTGATCCTAAAACTGCTGGCTACGAACAAATAAATTTTTTAAAAAACCATAAGGTCCTTAACGGCAAGCTAACCATCACATCGCTGGTGTTTGATAAGGATAACAAACTTTGGATGGGTGCAGGCGACTTCGGTTTTTTTGTGTACGAAGTAAACACTGGTATGGCTGAACATTACAATCTTGACAACAGCAAAAGGCGTATTTGGCAGAGCAGGTATGGAAATTCAATAAGGGGTTTTTTGCAGGATCCAAACGACCCAAACCTGATGTGGATTAGTGGGTATGGTTCAGGCATACATCGGTTTAACAAAAAAACAAAAACCCTTACAAAACAGTTCAGGGCTGCACAGCTTAAAGATTCTGTTTGGCGCAACTGTAGCGTTACTCAAATGGCCATTAACGACACTATTATTTGGTTTGGCACCTGGGGAACTGGTGTAGGCGAGTACAACATAAACACAGGCAAGTATAAAATGTATCCCAAAAATGCCGGGTATTATACGGAGATGGTTGGTACAGAAACCTATACACACGGGCATATTGTTACACAGTTAATACCCATATCGAAAATTGAATACATGGTTGCTTTACGGGATTCCTTGCCTGCTGTTTTTAATACCGTCACCAAAAAATTTTATTACCTGAACGATGCCCAATTAAACCGAACCATCAATACGGTAACCTCAATTGGTGTTGATAACAGCGATAACACCTGGTTTTTAAAAGGTGGAAAATTGTTTATTGCTTCGCCCGGCTACAATCAATTTAAACCACTAAATTTTGTTACCCCGCACCAAAGAGAATCTTATTCTGGCATTGGGGATGTTCTTCTTGATTCGATAAAAAAACTTTTTTACATAGGTGTAAATTATGGCGATGGAATTTTTACGGCCGATGAAGAACTGCAGTTAAAAAAATTAATACCTCTTCCACACTATTCGGGTAACGGTATTGTAAACGCATCGTCCGTTTGGAAAATCAGGCGGGATAAAACACAAAGGCTTTGGACGTTAGGTCATATTTTTTGCGTTTACGATTCCGCAAAAAATAAAATGATACTTGCGCAGGAAAAGTTTCCTTCTATCCACCAATTTAAAAAAAAGTTGCTTGATTTTACCATAGATACAGACGGCAACCTGCTGCTGTTGAGCGACGAAAGAGAATTACTTTTTTTTAATGTCGAAAATTTTAAAATCAAAAGCATTCCCCTGCCTCCCGTAACAAACGGATTGGTAAAAAAGATTAAGGGAAACCTGCATACTATTTTAGTAGATGCCCGTGCCAGCTTTGTTTATGCATGCGATGGGCAACAAATTTTTCAATACAATAAAACAACAGGCAACTTTAAAACGGTTGATCTCAATAAGGCGGAAGGCAGCACGGCATCGCCGCTGGCCATTACCAGTTTTGCACTGGATTTTGACGGGAACCTGTGGGTTGGCGCACAGGGAATTTTTATTTTCGAGCCATCCCGATTTACCCTGGTAAAAACAATCACCGCTGAGGATCAGTTAACAGATAACCTCAATATCCGGCTGCTACAAGGGCCACCGGGCTTTATGTTTTTTTTTACTTCCAAAGGCGGCAACCTTTATTCGCTTGTCGATTCAACTTTTATTCATTTTGATATTAGTAATGGAATGCTATCTGAAACCCCGACTTCAATTTGCTTTGCCGGCGATAAACTTTTTTTAAACATTGGTTACTATACAGGTCTCAACCAATACGCAAGCATAGGTTCTTTAAACGTTCATTCAAAAAAAGTCATTCCCTATGTTTCCACTATAAGTGTAATGAACCAAAATGCAGTTACGGATACCATCCCGGAATTTTTATCCGGTATAAAGCTGCGCCATAATCAAAATAGCATCAGCTTTTCGTGGTCGTCGGTTGAATTTCAATTTCCGGAGCGGGTGGAATACGCGTATAAATTAGACGGTATTGAAAGTGAGTGGACCAACAGGGATTATATGAACCGGAGTGTAACCTATACTAACCTGCCCCCAGGTAATTACAACTTCAGAATACGAGCAAGAATGCTTGGCGGTAAATGGACAGAACAACGGGTGCCATTACACATTGTTATCGTACCCGCATTTTGGCAAACATGGTGGTTTGTATTGTTATGCATGATTGCCGCTGCCTCTGTTATTTATTTTGTCATCAGGGCACGCATTGTATCTATCCAAAAAAAGGAGGCTCAGCGAGTAGCGCACGAAAGAGAATTGTTTGCTTTAGAAGCACAGGCGCTCAGGGCGCAAATGAACCCGCATTTTATTTTTAATTGCCTCAATTCAATTAAAGCCCTCATCCAAAAAGATCAGAATGATACAGCCTCCAGTTACCTTACCACCTTCTCAAAACTTATTCGCACGCTGTTTCAAAATTCGGATCAGCGGGAGGTGACCCTGCACGACGAAATAGAAACCTGTAAGCTATACATACAATTGGAAGCAATGCGTTTTCAAAACAAAGTTTCCTTCAGTTTTGATGTGGATGAACACGTTGATTTAAAAGATATAAAAGTACCGGCGCTTATACTTCAACCGTTTATTGAAAATGCTATTTGGCATGGATTGGTACCAAAACAGGGCGGCGGTCATGTAAATGTTGCCGTTCGAGAGTCGGCAGAAACAATTCGTTGTGTGGTAGATGATGATGGCATTGGTCGCGAATTATCAAAGCAATACAAAGCGCAGTATAACACAACCCATGAGTCAAAAGGCATCATGCTTACGCTTTCGCGCTTAAAAATAGATGGGATATTAAATGGAAGGGAAGAAAGCATTGAGATAGTGGATAAACACGACCCACACGGAAACGCTACGGGAACAACCGTAACCATCACCTTTAAAAAATAAAGTATGATAAAGGCTATTATTGTTGATGATGAATTGAGCTGTATAGAAAGTTTGCAATACGATCTTAAAAATAATTGCCCTGAAGTGGAAATAATAGATGCCTGCCTTTCGCCCAAAGAAGCGCTGCTTGCCATTCGCCATAAACAGCCACAACTTATTTTTTTAGATGTACAAATGCCCTGGATGAATGGTTTTGAAATGCTGGAGGTTTTAGAGGAAATAAACTTTGCAATTATTTTTACTACAGCTTACGATCAGTTTGCCGCCAGGGCATTCCGCATTAGTGCAATCGATTATTTATTAAAGCCGATAGATGTGAGCGATTTAAAACAGGCGGTAGATAAAGCCGCTGCAAAAATTTTACAAAAAGCCGGGTCGGCAAATATTAGTAACCTGCTCCACAACATAAAAAACAACGACCGCAATCAAAGGGCCGCCTTCCCCGGCAGAAATGGTTACGAGTTTATTGAGCTGGATAACATTATTTATGCAAAAGCCGAAGGTGCGTACACGCATGTTACGCTCCGGGATAAACGTAAGCTGGTTATTTCTAAAACTTTAAGCGACATTGAAGAGATGCTGCCTTCAAGTCCATTTCAACGCGTACACCATTCTACCCTTGTAAACCTCGCCCATGTAACCCATTTTTTAAAATCCGATGGTGGGTACTTAATTATGGATAATGGTGAAAAGCTCATCGTTTCCAAATCGAAAAAAGACGACCTGATGATTAAATTAGGGTTGACCTGATGAAAGGGAACGCGAAAAATGAAATGCGCTTTTATTATCCCTCGTGGAGTATTCTTTGTTCATTGCTCTCCTATGTGCTGCAGTATAAATAAGCTCCATTTCATGCCTCTTTTTTAGCCGCAAACCCTTAACTTTGCTGCCCCGAAACAAAAAAACCATTCGGGAATTTTTTATGTCTGAAAACGAAATTGTTAATCAAAACGCTGATGCACAGGAGAACGCATCGGTTTCTGCAGTAGCGGAACCCGAGGTTTCTACAGCGACAACAAATGCACCTGAAACACAGGCACCGGCAGTTGATGCCCCTGTGGTTACCAATGAAGCGCCTGCCGAACAACCAGGTGGCAACGATCCTGTACCTGCAGAAATACCTGCACCAACAGAAGATCCAACACCAACTGAAACCCCATCGCCAACGGCTGAGGCGCCAAAAGCTGTTAAGCCTGAGCGGGTTGAAACCCCACACGACGATTTTGACTGGAGTATTGACAAACGCAACGTTAGCTCGTACAACAAAGAAGAAAGAGAAAAGTACGACAGTGTTTACGACAACACTTTTGTACAGATCAACGATGCGGAAATCATTACCGGTAATGTGGTAGGTCTTACCAAAACAGATGTTGTCATCAACATTGGTTTTAAGTCGGATGGTCTTGTTTCGCTGAATGAGTTTCGCGACGTGCCTAACCTTAAAGTAGGCGACGACGTTGAGGTTATGGTGGTTGAAAAAGAAGACAGGGCTGGTCACCTTCACCTGAGCCGTAAATCTGCAAGGATTTTCAGGGCATGGGAAAGAATTGTTGAAGTACACAAAACCGGCGAAGTAATTACCGGTACTGTTACCAGCAAAACAAAAGGTGGTTTGATTGTAGATGTATTTGGTATGGAAACATTCTTACCAGGTAGCCAGATAGACGTTAAGCCGGTTACTGATTACGACCAGTTTGTTGGTAAAACCATGGAATTTAAAGTGGTGAAGATCAACGAAGCGATTAAGAACGCGGTTGTATCGCACAAAGCACTCATCGAAAGCGACATTGAGGCACAACGTGCAGAGATCATGAGTAAGCTGGAGAAAGGACAGGTATTGGAAGGAACTATTAAAAACATCACCGACTTCGGAGCGTTTATGGACCTTGGCGGCTTAGATGGTTTGCTATATATCACCGACATCAGCTGGGGACGTATATCGCACCCAAGCGAGGTGTTGAAACTGGATCAGAGACTGAACGTGGTGGTTTTGGATTTCGACGACGACAAGAAGCGTATCAGCCTTGGCTTAAAGCAACTAACTCCGCACCCATGGGATGTGCTGCCTGAAACAATTGGTGAAGGCCAGGTTGTAAAAGGTAAAGTGGTGAACATAGAAGATTACGGTGCGTTCTTAGAGATCATGCCGGGTGTTGAAGGTCTTGTTCACGTAAGTGAAATTACCTGGGCTAATACGCCGATCAACGCTAAGGAATTCTTTAAGTTGAACGATGAGTACGAAGCTAAGATCGTTACACTTGATAAGGACAGCCGCAAAATGAGTTTGTCCATCAAACAAATGAGCGACGATCCCTGGAGTACCATCGAAAACAAATTCCCTGAGCATAGCAAGCATAATGGCTTGGTAAAGAACATTACGCCATACGGTGTATTTGTTGAGCTGGAGCCAGGTATTGGTGGTATGATACATATCAGCGATCTAAGCTGGTTGAAGCGTTACAATCATCCCGGTGATTATACCAAAGTTGGTGAGCACATTGATGTGATCATAATGGGTATCGACAAGGATAACCGTAAACTGCAGTTGGGTCATAAGCAATTGGAAGAAGA
>JANPIA010000506.1:0-1998 GCA_031424735.1 Segetibacter sp. | reverse complement strand
CTGGTACTGATCATTCACCCCAATTAATAGCGTTACCACATCGAAGCTGGATGACGGATTTTCTGACGTTATAGCCGCCTGCAGGTTGCTGGTCGTCCAGCCCGTTTGTGCAATGTATAATGGCTCAGCAACAGTAAGGCCGGCCTGTTTTAGCAAAACAACTGTTTGAGCCGGAAAACGCTGGCTGGCCTGAACGCCCTGGCCGATTGTGTAAGAATCGCCCAGGGCAAGATACGTTTTTGGTGTGTTAGCGCCTTGTGCCGGAGAAGGTGCCGGAGGCGTATTTATACTGATGCCGGTGCCCTTTTTGCTGCAGGCAAAACAAAAGCAGACTACTAAAAAGCAAAAAATTGACCGCATAGGACTTTAATGTACGTAAAAAACAAACGAACAGATGTGGCGAAAATGCAGAATCCCCGACCATCCTGAATTCCAGATGCAACTACCGTGTTACGCTTTTTCGCAAATAATGTTATGCGAAGATGAAGGAGTGTAATCTTTTCAGGGATTACGTTCATTCTTCATCGTAAGACGTCCTCGATGGCATCCGCTATTGCTTTCAGCAGCTCGGTGCTTATTTGCTGGCCAGGTTCTTCCGGGTGGGTAAGAGCCCGGTAATTCTGTTCTTCATCGCGTTCAAAAAACACTTCCTGTCCATTAATCTCAACTACGAATCGGTGCACATATCCCTGTTGCTGGAGTTGTGCAGGGAAGAGTAATTCTTTTCCCTTAAATGTAACAGGCAGTTCAAAAGCATCTGTCATTTCTATCGTTTGTTGAAATGTAGCAAAGGATTTACCAGTTTGTGTATCGTTTGAACCTTTTATGCGCTTTATTCATGCAGCTTACAAACAGACAAAGGTCTTCACCACAGAAAGCTCTGCGCCTCAGTGACAATCGTTTCCTATTTGGCAATGTAAATGTGAAAGTCGATTTATTTAAAACAGCGGGGCTTAACGTCAGTTTTCATCCTGAATTATTTCCCATAAATTTTTACTGCGAGTAGCTGTAAAACGTATCTGATTAGGTTGTGCCAGCCCATCTTAGAGGTAAACAACAAACTACCGCGTCAATCAATAATATTGGTAGACTGTTCTTCTTAGCATTTTGATATCGGGCCACAATAGTAAGCAACATTCTTTCTATGAAAGGCTGAGCCGGTAAGCATGGCAAGGGAGGGAGAAAATGAAAAAGCTCCGAAACTTCGGAGCTTTTTACCTGCGTGCCCGGGACTGGAATCGAACCAGCACATCCTTGCGAACGGCAGATTTTGAGTCTGCTGCGTCTACCAATTCCGCCACCCGGGCTTTTTAAGAATATCGAGGTTGCAATGTTACAACATTCCGACTTATAGTATTTGACCCTTTGCAGTTTTTTTTATGAGTTATCTGCAACAACTTTTTTTGGGCAGCAATATCTTTTTCAAAAACCTTCCAATTGTTAGCCACATCGGTATTTTATTTATAATAATAATGTTTGAAATTATGTGTTTATTTCACTGTCTTTAAAGCGTCTTTTATTGAGGCAAAACTAAGACATCCGTTGGCAAGATTTAAAGCAGCGGGTAGATCAAACGTTAACGGGCATTGAAATTTATTCCTCCTGTTTCCTGCCTTGCCGTAACGACGGGCAACGATACGATAAACTGTTTCGATACTTTGCCTTCTTGCTAAAATCAAAATCGCCTTTTGCTCTGGAGACAGATCTCGTAGATTTCATCACCACCAGCGCAAATAGCGTGACCTTCGTTGTTTTCCGGAGACGGATACAAAAAAAAGGCAGGATAGAAATCCCGCCTCGTGTAAAATCCAATATCCTATGAAAAACCGAGACAAAGATGTCATTCTAATTCCACAATAGCAAGCGAAGAGGTAAGAAATTCCGGCAACTGTTTTTAGGTGAACCTGGCATTCGCCTGAAAGACATTAGCCGCGTAGCCTGCATGATTTTTGCATTCTTTCTTTTCCCCAAATTATTTTTATATGAGTTGTGAATGTG
>JANPIA010000505.1:0-2012 GCA_031424735.1 Segetibacter sp. | reverse complement strand
CATATTTATGAAAGCTACTACCGCCCCAATAATTATACGTTTGAAGACATTGTTGAAAGCATGAAAGTGGTTAAGCGAAGTGGTGGTTGGGTAAGCATCAACTATTTTGTTTTTCCGGGTATGACGGATAGTATAGATGAGTATGAGGCATTGAGAAAATTGATTCAGGAAACCAATCTTGATATGATCCAATGGCGCAATTTCAATATTGATCCGGATTGGTACCTTGGTAAAATTGGAGTGACCGAGCCTGGTGAATGTTTAGGTGTTAAGCAGTTGCTCGAGCTGATCCGGGAAGAATTTCCGCTGCTAAAGTTTGGCTACTTCAATCCGCCGGTTGAAAGGATCAAGGGCAATTTTGAAATGGATTTTGCGCATCATTAACCGGCTTTTCTTTTTGAGAAGAACCGTCATACACGAGCTTTTCAAAAGGTTACTTTCTTTCTAATAATACGTTTTTAAATATCTATCTGTCCGCAGTGTTCCTCCATTTTTTATTTTTCGTATTCCCTATACAATGCATCTTTGCCGATCATTTTTTGTAATGGAGTCGAACAGGAATAATTTATGGGCTGGAATTTCTTTAGCAATTATTACCACCATTATTTGGTCGGGCAATTTTATTATTGCCCGAGGTGTACATTCTCAAATTCCACCAGTAAGTCTTGCCTTTTACAGGTGGTCGTTGGCATCGGTCATTATTTTTTTTATCGGATACAAAAAATTCATCCTGGAGAAACGATTTGTTTTTGCAAACTGGCGATATTTGTTTTGGGTTGCGTTAATGGGCATTACGCTGTTCAATACCTTTATTTACATCGCGGGTCATTATACTTCAGCCATTAACCTGGCACTTATCGGAACTACTTCTGCACCTGTATTCGCCATCATCATTTCTGCCGTGTTTTTAAAAGAAACAATTAGCCGGTTACGAATCGCAGGCTTATTGTTATGCCTTGCCGGCATATTGGTATTACTATCCAAAGGAAGTTTTGCAACGTTAGCAGCATTCAAATTTTCTGCAGGCGATGTATGGATTTTGTTAAGCGCATTTGTATTTGCCATTTATACGGTACTGGTAAAACGAAAGCCAGCCAGCATCTCCCCGGTTACTTTTTTATTCGTCCTGTTTATAGGTGGTACCCTGCTGTTATTACCCATGTTTTTGATAGAGGTGCATTATTCCGAACCAGTAGTTTGGGATAAACAGTTGCTGGGAAGTATTGCATACCTCGGCGTAGGTGCATCCGTAATTGCCTTCTCGTGCTGGAATGCTTCCATTGCAAAAATAGGTGCGGTGCGAACGGCGCTGTTCGGAAACCTCATTCCTATTTTCAGCACACTCGAAGCCGTTTGGTTGCTTAATGAAAGCCTTACCGTTGTACACATTGTTAGCGGGCTTTTAGTGTTAGCAGGGCTGTTGCTGGCAAACTCAAGGTGGGCACACAATGCTCCCAAAACAAACTTACCATCATGACGACAGAGATCATCGCCTGGCTTTGTATTGCCGCATTTGCTGCTGGTTTTATTGATGCTATTGTTGGCGGTGGTGGGTTAATACAAACACCGGCGGCGCTTATTTTACTCCCGCAATTTCCGGTAGCCACCGTTATTGGCTCTTTAAAAATTCCAGCATTTTGCGGTACGGCGCTTGCCACCATGCAATATATGCGCAAAGTAAAAATGCACTGGCAGATGTTATTGCTTATGACTGTGCTTGCTTTTACGTCCGCATACTTTGGGTCGATGTTATTAAGCCAGGTTCACAACGATTTTTTGAAGCCATTACTTCTATGCATATTGATAACAGTTGCCATTTATACCTATAGCAAGAAAAATTTTGGCGTTCATAGCGAGAAGGATCACTCCCGGAGAACGAAGATCATTTACAGCATCTTTATAAGCATTGTTATCGGGTTTTACGATGGATTTATTGGCCCCGGCGCCGGTAGCTTTTTGGTAATGGCTTTTATTGTGTTGCTTGGTTTTGATTTTTTGAGAGCAAGCGCCCA